>JAAZGN010000047.1 GCA_012511185.1 Clostridiaceae bacterium | reverse complement strand
CGGCGCCATCGGTTCAGGCAAGTCAACCTTCGTCCAGCATCTGATTGATGATCTGGGCGCCGACCCGTCCGGCTATATGACCATCCGTCACGTGGATGCCGACGAGAAGCGGATCGGCTTTGTCCATGTGCCTGCTGCCAGCCAGCGGGAGACAGGCTTTTTAACCGTCCGGCACGACGAGCTTACAAGTTTTCCGACCGATGATTGTTTTCTCTATGTAGATGACCGGGGCCGCCACTTCGCCCTGGATCTTTTCTATCACAAAGTTGAAGCCTGCTTAAACAAGCCGGGCTCCCTCACCATTCTGGATGAATTGGGCGGCGACGAGCTCCTGTCCGACGCCTTCTTCCAGCTGGTGGTGGACACCTTGGAAAAGAGCGCAGCGCCCGTCATTTTGGTTTGGAAACAGGAACAATCTTTTGAGAGGTCGGTGGCCCGGGCCGGTCTGACCCAGGAGGAGATCGGGCTTTTACGAAGCCGCAGACAGGCCATCGCAAGTCACCCTTCACTCTTTCAGGTGGAGCTCTCAAACGAGGGCAGGCCGGCTGACCATTGGCAGCGGGCTGTATGGGGCGAGAGGGCTGTAAAAAAGGAAGTTGAACTGCTTGAACCTCTTGCGGAAGATGAAGCCCCTGTCAGGGAGGCAGCCGCAGTTTCCGGCAAGGGTAAAAAACAGCTGCTCAGCTTTTTGATCATGGGCGGAGCTCTTTTTCTTGTTGTAGTCGTTTCTCTGGCGGTTGGCTGGTACGGGATCAGTCCCAGCACCATCTTCAGCTATTTTTGGAGCCGGCTTTTCCAGACCGGCACCATCTTTCCCGATGAAATACATACGGTTCTCATGCATGTTCGCCTGCCCCGCATTCTTTTGGGCTTGTTGGTGGGTGGCGGTCTATCCGTAGCCGGCCATACCTTCCAGGGCATTTTCCGCAATCCCATGGCGTCACCCGATGTCCTGGGCGCTTCCTCGGGAGCCGGATTCGGTGCTGCCCTGGCCATTCTTTGGGGATTTAACTCCACGGGCATCACCGGCTTGTCTTTTCTCTTCGGTTTGCTGTCCATCTTTCTGGTCCTTTTTCTGACTTCCTTTGTCAGATCCCAGAAGATCCTGGCCTTGATTCTGACCGGTATGGTGGTCAGTTCCCTTTTCTCCGCCGGCTTGTCGCTTGTCAAACTGGTAGCCGATCCTACCAATGAACTGCCCCAGATTACCTACTGGCTGATGGGATCCTTGAATTCCTCCAAAATGAAGGACTTGACCTATGCGGCCCCTACCATCCTTGGTGGGATTCTGGTAATCATGCTTTTGCGCTGGCAGCTTAATGTCTTGACCGTTGGCGAGGAAGCCGCCGCCACCATGGGGGTCAGAACCCGCCTGGTCCGAGTTGTTCTGATCCTGGCTGCCACCCTGGTGACCGCGACAGCCGTCTCGGTCAGCGGTGTCATCGGTTGGGTTGGCCTCGTTATCCCCCATATTGCACGCATGATCGTGGGTTCTGACAACCGCTTCTCTCTGCCCGCCTCGGCCTTGTTGGGGGCAGGTTTCCTGGTCCTGGTGGATGACATTGCCCGCCGGGCTACGACCAGCGGTATCCCCCTGGGCATTTTGACAGCCTTTGTTGGGGCCCCCTTCTTTGTTTATCTGATCCTCCGCCAGGGGAAAAAGGATGTGACAGCATGAGCAGCGATCCGGCCGTGATGACACAGGGCCTGGATGTCGGCGGGGTGACATTCAGTTACCGCAATGGCCTGGTTTTGAAGGATCTGTCTTTCCGGGCTCAGGGCGGTCGGGTCATCGGTGTCCTGGGAGCCAATGGAGCCGGAAAATCCACCCTCTTCAAACTGATTTTAGGTCTCCTGCCTTTGAAAGAAGGACAGATCCGAGTCAACAACCAGCCCCTTGGCAGCTTGTCTTCCCGCAAGCGAGCCAGGGAGATGGCCTACATCCCTCAGGCCCAGGCGGGGGTCTTTCAGTTTTCTGTCATGGAGGTGGTCCTCATGGGGACTACGGCTTCTTTTGGGATCTTCGGTCAGCCTGGACCAAAAGAGAAAGCAGCTGCCCGGCAAGCCATGAAGCTTCTGGGCATTGAGGCCTTTTCCAACCGCCAGTTTGACCAGCTCTCCGGCGGTGAGCAGCAACTGGTCCTGATCGCCCGGGCCGTGGCGCAGGACGCGCCCATCCTGATCATGGACGAACCCTGTGCCAGCTTGGATTACGGCAATCAGATCAGGGTTCTGGAAGAGATCCGAACCCTGTCCAAACAGGGTTACCTGGTTTTGTTTTCAACCCACAATCCCCAGCATGTCTTCCTTTACGCCCATGAGGTTCTCTTGATCGACGGCCACTCGGCCCGGGTCTTCGGGCCACCCCGTGACGTTTTGTCTGAAAGTCTGCTGTCGCACGTCTACGGCATCCCTATTCGTTTGGAAGAAAGTGCGCGTACCGGAGAAGTAACCGTCCTGCCTGATTTCAATGAAATCAGGCATGGACGGCCAAATCATAATGTCTTGCATAGAGGAGTAAACAATGAAAAGGAAAAAAATAAGACACTTATTCACCCTGGTTCTGTGGATCGCCGCAGTGGCGATTGCCCTGACCGCCTGTAAGCCGGTTGAACAACCCGATCCAACGAAAACGGAAACGGTCACAGTACCAGCGACGGATCCGGCCGTAACAGAATCACAAGCCGCCCAGGAAAGAACTTTTCAGGATTCAGCAGGCAGGGATGTCATCTTGCCGGTCCGGCTGACCCATATGGTGCCGTCCGGCCCCCTGGCCCAGATCGTTCTCTTCACAGCGGCGCCCGACCTGATCGGGGCGGTTGCCCATCCGGTCACCGAGACCCAGCTCAAACTTCTTGGGGAAGGATTAGGGGATCTGCCCAGTGTTGGTCAGCTTTACGGCAAGGGGGACGGCTTCAACCTGGAGGCTGCCCTGATGGCCAATACCCAAGTAATTGTCGATATTGGTGAAGCCAAGGACTCCATCAAGGAGGATTTGGACGAGATTACGGAACAAATCAATCTCCCGACGGTCTTTATCGAAGCGACCTTTGCCAGCATGCCCCGGGCCTTCCGTGACCTCGGAGTACTGATCGGGAATTCGGAACGTACGGATCTGCTGGCCGCCTATTGCGACCAGTGGCTGGCCCTGTCGGAAAAGGCCAGGGATACCATTCCCGAATCAGAACGCGTCAGTGTCTATTGGGCCATGGGGGAAGCCGGCCTCAACACCAACGCAGTCGGCTCTTTTCACAGCGAACTCCTTGAATACGTGCCTGTCATCAACGTAGCGGATGTGGAAGCCGCCAACCGGGGCGGCGGCAGTGAGGTCTCCATGGAACAGATCATCGGCTGGCAACCCGATTACATTCTTGTGGATGCAGCCAATCTGGCCGATGAGATGCAAAACGATCCTGCCTGGAGCTCCCTGCCAGCCGTCAAAGAAGGGCGGGTCATCGTGGTGCCCTCTGCACCTTACGGCTTCCTGGCCAACCCCCCCTCCGTTAACCGCTATGCCGGTCTGGCTTGGTTGGGACCGCTCTTTTATCCCCAGGTCTACGGGGGGGATGTCAAAGGGCAAGTAGCCGAATTTTACAGCCTCTTCTACGGAGTTGAACTCGATGACGCCAGCTTGGACGCCATCCTGGAGGGAAGATTCGACTAGCTTGAAGGAAATCGTACGCCATTTGTGTTCCTTGACTGAAAACCGCCGGATCTCCGGCGGTTTTCGATCCTATGGTAGGCTGTCGGTGAAAAACTATATGGCGGGAGGGGGTGACGGCATGATCCGGATCGCTTTATCGTGCAGCTTGGATGGGATCAGTGAAGAGCGTCCGCAGGAATCCGGCCGCTGCCGGGTGAACAATGCCTACATCCATTCGGTCTTGAGGGCAGGCGCGGCTCCTGTGCCGGTTCCAGTGATGGAGGATACCGGCTCTTTGACATCCATCCTTGATTGTTGTGATGGCCTGATACTGACGGGCGGAAATGACATCGCTCCTTCACGTTATGGTGAAGAACAGCAACCGGAGGTTCGGTCGGTATCTGTCTTGCGCGACATCTATGAATCGCTGCTCTTCCAACTTGCGCTGGAGCGAAAACTACCCGTCTTCGGCATATGCCGGGGTATGCAGCTGATCAACGTCGCGCTCGGTGGCTCGCTCCATCAGCATCTGGGCAGTGTCCCCACATTCACTCTTCAACATGATCAGGAAGAAGGCCGTCAAACCACGACGCACCGCGTCGCGGTCACAAGCGGTTCCATCATCCGGCAGGTATTAGGCAGCCAGACGGAAGTCAATTCCTTTCATCATCAGGCCATCAAGTCCCTGGCCCCCGGCTTAAGGGTGACAGCCACGAGTCGGGATGGCGTGATTGAGGCCGTGGAATCAATCCCTAACGCGTTATCAACCATTTTGGGTGTTCAATGGCATCCGGAGGAACTCTCCGAAAGCGAGCCAAAGACGGCGGCTCTATTTACATTGTTTGTGAAGATGTGCCAGGCGGCCACTCAGGCTTGATCAGGTGCATCCGTTTCCATACTTGGCGGCGGCGCCACAAAAGGGAGCGACCAGCCGAGTTCCTGATTGCAATAAACACAGCGTTTGATGGACTGGACGGGGACGTAACTGATCAGTTTATGACAGCGGGGGCAAAGATAGGCATCCGAGCTTGACTCATGAACAGAATTCTTTCTGAGTGCGCCGTACTTCATTCTTCGCCTTACAATAGTTGTTTTAATCAGATTCATCTCGGTCAACCTTCTATCCCATTATAGAACAGGGGAAAAGTGTGCACGGCAGGCATTACAGGCTGACAGGGCAAGTTGTTGAAGGTGAGAGCGCTTAATAAACGAGGATCCAGCCCTGATGAATTATGATCTGCAAATTTCTTGCTCGAAGCGACGTTTTTTGTCTCACAGTCCAGCATTGTCTGCCATTTATCTGCAATTTGTCAGGCGTTTCGGAGGTTCTCCGGCCATCTAATGGCCGGGGTCCTACCCGATTGACTGAACATGTTTTCCGGTTTTAGAGACAGCAATCCTGTGTATTTGCCCGGAAGACGGGGGCAGGGTTATCTTTCAGATGGGCAGGAGCGCAAGGGCAATGGCGAAATAGATGGCGAGAGCGGCGGCATCGACCAGGGTTGTGATGAGAGTGGCTGCCATAATGGCGGGATCGATTTTCAGCTTTTTTGCGATCAAAGGTAAAACGCCGCCGATGACTGCGGCCATGAAAACGGTGGCCATCATGGCCAAGGCCAGGATCAGTGCCGTGATCGGATCTTTATAGACCAGATAGACGCGCACGAAGTTGACCGCACTGAGAACCAGGCCCATGAGGAGGCTGGTGGCTGATTCTTTGAGGATGACTCTGAAAATATCACCGAATTTGATCTCACCCAGGGTCATACCACGGATCATCAGAGTGCTGGACTGGGAGCCGACATTGCCTCCGGTGTCCGTCAGCATGGGGATGAAGGAGACCAGCAGGGGATAGGCGATAAAAGCGGCCTCATGCTTTTGAAGGATCAAGCCGTTGATCATACCCGAGATCATGAGAATAAAAAGCCAGGTAATGCGGTGCATGCCGTGTTGCCAGAAACTGGTCTTCAGGTAGGGTTTCTCCGATGGGGCGATGGCGGCCATTTTCTCGAAGTCTTCCGTTGTTTCTTCCTGCAGGACATCAACTGCGTCATCGATGGTCACGATGCCGACCAGCCTGTTTTCATTATCGACAATCGGAATGGCTAGAAAGTCGTATTTGTGGAAGAGTCTTGCGACATCCTCCCGGTCCATGCTTGTGTTGGCGCTGATGATATCGGTTTCCATGATATCGCCGATCCGGTCCTTGTCGTCGGCGAGGAGGATGGTCTTCACCGAGATGACACCTTCCAGAAAGCGCTGGTCATCGGTGACATAGCAGGTGTAAATGGTCTCGCGGTCTTCGCCGAAGGTTCTGAGATGGGTGATGGCCTGGGAAACTGTCATGTCCCGCTTCAACCGCGTGTATTCGGCCGTCATGATGCTGCCTGCGGAATCTTCAGGGTACTGCAGGTAGCGGTTGATGATCCGCCGCTTGTCAGGGTTGGTCAGGCGCAGGATCCGGTTGACCATGTTGGCCGGCATCTCTTCCAGGAAGTCGACCGCGTCGTCGACGAAGAGCTGGTCCAGCATCTGGGTGGTCTCTTCATCGGTAAAGGCTTCAACGACGCGCCTTTGTGTTTCGGGTTCGAGGTGGGCGAAGACTTCGGCGCAGATTTCCTTGGGGAGCATACGGAAAACAAAGGCTGTTTCATCATCAGGCAAGGTTTCCATGAAAAGGGCGACGTCAACTTCATTGTCCTCGCGCAATTCACTCAATAAGGAGGCATAGTCACGGCTCTTCAACAGCTTATTCAAATGACTGATGTAGAGTTTTTCATCCATTTTTTCACTCATATGCTTTACCTCCTTGGACCCTGCTGAAAAAGAAAAGTCCGACGCTGGATGACCGGCGTCAGACTCCTGCAGATTGGGTGGTCGGCCGGTCTATTCCATTGATGCGATGCATTCGATCTCCACCTTGGCGCCGCCGGGTAATTGTCTTACCGCAAAGCAGGCCCTGGCGGGGTAGGGACTTGGGAAGTAATTGTCGTAAATCTCATTGACGGAACCGAAATCATCCATGTCGGTCAAGAGGACGGTCGTCTTCACAACTTGTTGCGGGCCCAGGCCCGCTTCTCTCAAAAGAGTGTCCATGTTTGCCAAGGCGAGTCTGGCCTGATTCTCCACGCTGTCCGGTATGATACCTGTTGCCGGGTCAATCCCAAGCTGGCCTGAGATGAAAAGAAAACCGTTGGCGGCAATCGCCGGTGAATAAGGGCCTATTGCTTTGGGAAGCTGGTCGGGATGGATGGCTGTTTTCGGCATGATGTCCCCTCAATAATCGCTCTTTGTGCGCCTTCGGCCTGCCTATGGCGCTTGGATCCTGTTTAAGTTTACCATAGGGATGGTTCCGCTATCCAAGTTGAAACAAGGCTTCGCGGACGATTTCGCAGATGGTGGGATGGGGGAAAACGGTCCGTTTCATGGCATCAACGGTCATTTTCTGTTCGATCATGATTCCGAAGGCCAGGATCATCTCCGACGCGTAGGGCGTCAGCAGATGACAGCCCAACAGTTCTTTGCTCTCTTTATCGAGAAGCAGCCTGCAAAGGCCGGTTCCGCGCTCCGTCTCAGCCTGATAACGACCAGACCACCCCATGGGGATTTCAACTTCCAGGTAGGCGCAGCCTCCGGTGTCCAGTTCTTCTTTCGTTTTCCCGACACCGGCAACTTCCGGGTCAGTATAGATGACCGAAGGTATGGCGCGATAGGACATGCGGTCCTCAATCCCCTGCATGTGATTGACTGCGACTTCGCCCTCCCGGCTGGCTGCGTGAGCCAACATATAGCCGCCGACCACATCCCCGATGGCATAGACCCCCGGGCAGCTGGTCTCCATTTGTTCATTGACCAGGATGGCACCGCGCTCTGTCTTGACGGGCAGATTCTCAAGACCAAATCCGGTGGTGACAGGCTGCCGTCCGCAGGATAAGAGGATGCAGTCTCCGGATACTTCTTGCCCTGCGCCGTCTTTTTCAAAGAAAACCGTTCCGCCTTCGACACGCGTGACGCAGGACGATAAATGAAACACCATGCCTAACTTCTCATAGACTTGCTGCAGGCGGCGACCGATCTCAGGGTCGACATTGCCGGCGATGTGGTCGAGCATTTCCACCACCACCACCTGGGAGCCGACTGACTGGTAGTAGCAGGCCATCTCAAGGCCGATCACACCTCCACCGATCACGATCAGTTGCTTGGGAATTTCTTCCAGATCAAGGATTTCTCGATTAGTGATCACGGTGTCCCCCAAGGACTCTTTGATGCCAGGCAGGGGGAGGATAACAGGCTCCGACCCCGTCGCGATAAGGAGCTTGCGGGACTCATAAACAAGATCGTCAGCTTCGACCCGGAATACGTCGCCCTCCCGGGGAATAATCATGGCCTGGGCACCTATGACCTCAACGCCCGCCTCGCTCATCTGGTTGCTGATTCCCGCGACCAGCCTCCTAACCACTTTATTCTTACGTTTTATGACCCTTGCCTGGTCGTAGGAAACACCTTCTGAAACAACACCGAAGGCTTTGCTGTCGGCCGCGTGGCGGTAGAGTTTGGCTGAATTGAGAAGGGCCTTGGAGGGGATGCAGCCTTCGTTGAGGCAGACGCCTCCCAGGTTTTCTTTTTCGAACAGGGCGACGCGCATGCCGGCGCGTCCAGCCCTTTCAGCGGCCACATAGCCTCCCGGTCCGGCTCCGATGATAATGAGATCGTACATGGTTCTCTCCTTCACGATGTATTTAGTCCTGAAATACTATAACAGACTCAGGGCACAAAAAGCCCGCCGGTCGCAGGCCGGCGGGCTTCACAGGTTAAGCGGCGGGAAATCAGCGTTCCTCGCGGAAGTAGTTAAGGCCGGTCCCGGCAGGCTGGGCATGCTCCTTGATCTGCATCATGCTGGTGATGATGAGGACAATGATGGTGGCGATGTAGGGAAACATGCGGTAAATAGGTACAGGCAGGCCCTTGATGGGAACGTACATGTACATGACGCTGAGACCGCCGAATATGATGGCGCAGTAGATGGCTCGGAGTGGATTCCAGGTCGCGAAAATAACAAGAGCGATGGCGAGCCAGCCATAGCCACTGATGCAGTCATGTACCCAGATGCCCTTTTGGTCCACCATGGACATG
>JAAZGN010000046.1 GCA_012511185.1 Clostridiaceae bacterium | reverse complement strand
TCGTGAAGGCCGGTCCGTCCTATTAGTACTGGGATGTGGACGCTCTCGTTTTTTGTCCCCGGCTTAACCATAATATCGATCCCCGGCTGGTCCGTCTTGGTTACGATGTCGATATTGGCCGTGGTATGGCGGTCGATACCCTGGCCGTCCGACCGGATGTTAAAGGCGCCCATGGGCATGGTATAGAGCCCAGTGACTTCTTTCAACAGATTTTGATAGATCTTTTCCTTGACCGGGTCAGCCGGCAACTTCTTTTTATCCATAAAGCACCTCAGGAAACCGCGTAGTAATCACAGCTGGCCCGGCAATCATCGACCTGCAGCATGAGGCCGGGCAATATCTCGTCCTTGGGTCCCGCTTTTTCAATACGGCCCTCAACCAGGACAATGATCTGGTCCACCATGTTCAGGATCCGCTCCTGGTGGGAGATGATCAGGATGGAGCCTCCGGTCACCTCATGGAGATGGCGGAAGACACTGATCAGGTTTTGAAAGCTCCAAAGATCGATTCCCGCCTCCGGCTCGTCCAAAATCGACAGGGAGGTTCCCCTGGCCAGCATCATAGCGATTTCAATCCGTTTCAGCTCCCCGCCCGACAAGTTGCCGTCCAAGTCCCGGTCGACGTAGTCCAAGGCACACAGACCAACTTCAGACAGGTATTCACAGGCGTCATCCTTTGACAGTTCACGTCCTGCCGCCAAAGAAACAAGCTCGAAAACTTTCAGGCCCTTGAACTTGACCGGCTGCTGGAACGCATAACTGATCCCCCTCCTGGCCCGCTCATCAACAGAGAAATCCGTAATATCCTCTCCGTTAAAGAGGATACGGCCCTCAGTCGGTTTTATAATCCCCATGATGAGTTTGGCCAGGGTCGATTTCCCGCTTCCGTTGGGACCGGTAATGGCGACAAACTTGTCTTCAATGACCAGATTGATGTCGCGTACGATGTATTTGGTCTTGCCTCCGTCATCGACAGCAAAGGATACATTTTTTAATTCAAGCATCTTGATTCCTTTCGTCCGCCAGGAAAAAATACTCCATGCACAAGATAAGATCCTGCTCGCTTATTATAAAGGGCAAGCGGTTCAAAAGGTGTATCTTATGGGAAAGCAGAAAGCCTGGCTACAATTTTCCCGTCGATCCAAACCCTCCTCCCCGATCGTTTCCGATCAAGGAAACGTCATCGACTGGAACCAGCTTCGGATACTCGATTTTGGAAAAAATGAGCTGGGCGATCCGCTCGCCCTCTTCAATAAAAATTGTTCCGAGTGGATAACCGTCCCGGTCGAGAAAGACTTTCACATCGGGCAGGCCGAAAGGGAGCGTCAGGCCATGGTTCTCACGGTAATAGTGAGCCATCACGACGGGATGATAAAGCTGGGTGAATGAATCGATCAAGTCCGGGTGTTCCTGAAGATAGACATAAGGATCGGCCAGGGATGCGGTGTTTTCGCAGATGACGGAGACCAACCCCCGGTAGTCAGCGTCGATGGTGCCAGGCGAATTGGTGATTAGCAGTTGCGTTCGAAATGACAGACCGCTTCTTGGCCGCACTTGCGCTTCATAGCCCGGAGGGATAGCGAATCGCACGCCTGTCGAGATGAGAAGCGTCTTTCCCGGCTCGATGATGGTCTTCTCATAGGCGAACAGGTCGTAGCCTGCGGCATTCCTGGAAGCGCGTTCAGGGGCTTTGGCCCCGGGTTCCAAGCTGTAATAAAGGTCTGGGATCACGTGCGTTGTCCTCCACCTTGTTATCTTACTGAATCAGGCCTTTTCTGACAAATAGATTAGATGATAGAGGATTCTCAGTTGTGAAGGCGTCAGCTGTTCCGCACGCACTTCAGCTATGAGTCCTTGTTCCCGCAGAAAAACTTCAAGAAGACTTGGTAAATCTTCACGCCGGACGCCGGATTGCTTCAAAGCGTTGGCTAGTGTTTTTCTCCGATATTGCATGAGACCGATCAGGAAACGATGGAAGATGGGATCGGAGGCGATCCTCTTGTTCTCCTCGTCATCAGATGGAGTCAAGGTCATGAGTGCCGAGGTGACATTTGGCCTGGGAAAGAAGCAAGTGCGGGATACCGTCCGTTCCAT
>JAAZGN010000045.1 GCA_012511185.1 Clostridiaceae bacterium | reverse complement strand
GCCTTTCTTCTCCCTTTCCAACTGCCTGCTGGTTCCTGCTGACGACATCCCTGCGGTGGATTGGTCTCTCCTCCTTTACGGGGGAGCCGAGGCCTTCTCCATCCCGGTCCTGCGGACCGCTTATTTACCTGATGATTGTATGGAGGAGATTTTGTCAGGCGGGGACCTGCCTGAAAGCGGCTGCCCCCCGGATCAGCCCCAGGCGGCTACTTTGAAGGACCGGGTGCTTTTACAGCGCTTTTATGCCCGGCTGCCGCTTGATGTGATTGCTGGAGCCGGAGAAACCATCAGCGGCGTGCGCTATGAGACCGTCCCGGAAGCAGCTTGTTACAGCAGATTCGATCAGACGGTGGTGGCGGAGCTGCCGGCCGGCGGCGGCACCCTTTATCTGGTTCTGCCAGGCGGATCGATGGCGCCGGAAGAAGTGCTGCAAACAGGCGGGCTCTTCACATGGCTTGGCAATCCTCCGGGTGAAAGCGAACCAAGGGCGGTCCGGCTTCCCCATTTTAGTGTAAGCCAGGACCACGACTGGCTGGGTCAGGATTTTCTGCTGGAGACTGAGCCCTTGGCGGGTGAGGAATACAGTCTGTCCTTGGTCCGGCAGCTCGCCGTCCTGGAATGGGTACCCCGGCCTGTCCTGGAGCAGGGTCCGGGGTTACAGGTCATCGACTTCAACCGGCCCTTCATTTTTGTCTTTGTTGACCATGACGGCCTGATCCTGGCGGCGGGTGTCATCCGCTCCCCTTTCAGTTAGCTACCTGTTTTTCTCTTTTTCCCGTTTCGAGGGACACCCCGTTTGTACTCTGCTTTTGACAGATATAAACTGAGGCCAGAATCATACCCCTACAAGGAGGATATTGACATGGCTAATGTAGTATTCAAAGCAGTCGCTGAGGCGAAGGAAGGACTTGCCACCAAGGTGGTTTCCAGAGACTTCGAGATCACGCTGGATGAGCCGGCTGATCTTGGCGGAACCGACACGGGTATGAACCCGGTTGAAGCCCTGCTCGGCTCGCTTGCCGCCTGCAAGAGCATCGTTGTCCGGGCCTTTGTAAAAAAATACAGGATCAATCTCAAATCGATCCGGGTCGAAGTTGAAGGCGACCTCGACCCCGAGGGCTTCCAGGGAATCAACAAAGAGGCGAAGATCGGCTTCTCGGAGATCCGTTCCCATTTCTACATTGAAGCCGACAACTCAGAGGAAGAAATCGAGCGTTACATTGAATTTGTCGAACGCAACTGTCCCGTGCAGGATACCTTGACCAAGGTGGCGAAGATCACGCACACCATCAACGGATGACTGTCTTTGTCACGTTGACAACCAAAGTTGCCGCCCGTAACATGAATGAGGTAAGAGGAGACATGCCCGGACCAAGGGAAACGGGTTCGAATCCTGTGCGGTGCCGCCGCTGTCAATGAGGGTTTTACCCATGGCGAAAGCCAGTCGCTGAGCGATCGGGAAGGCGGGAAGAAACAGGGGTTATCCCCGGCTCATGAGCCAGAAGACCTGCCGGGTGTGTGCGTAACGGAACAACGGTTTATTGTACGTTATAGCCAAGACACAAAGCTGACGGTAAAAAATGGGCCGCGGAGCTGCTTCAACAGTTCTGCGGCCTTTTTTGCGGTCCCGGAGCCGGCCGTTCCCCGGTCCGGGAAAGGGGCGGAAATGAGAAGAGGGAAAGTGAAACAAAGAATCAGCTGGATTGTGTTGGGAGTCCTCGTGCTACTTTTGTGGCTGCCTGGGCCGCTTGTGAACGCGGCAGACCAGGAGGCTTACTGGGCCTCCTACCGGTCGGGCCCTGACAATAACGCCGTCAAGGATGCGGAAAAGATGCAAAAGCCCGTTTCGGCCAAGAGATGGGGCGTCATGATCGGTGAGCTGGGAGAGTGGGGGACCAACAGCAAGTCGGGAATGATCATTCTCGGTGAGTCCATCTTCTTTGCGACTGATAATGAATTCTACCGCTTGAACAAAAAGGGTGAAGTGACGGGGAAAGCGAGCCTGGAGGGTTTTGTCGGTTATACAGCAAGGCCGGCCTATGGCGAGGGTGTCGTCGTCATCCCCCTGAATGGCGGCGCTTTGCAAGCGATCGATCCCCGGGAAATGAAGACAGTCTGGGTCAACCAGGGGCCGGGGATGATTGAGCTTCCTTCGGATGAGGGAGAAGAGTCCGTCTTTCCGCTCCAGAACAGCAGCACGCTTCACATTGCCGACGGGCTGGTTTATTCACTGACCTTTGCCCAGGATGAGGCGTGGGTATCGGTCGGCGGCTATATCCAGGCGGTTGATGCCAGGACAGGCAGGACGGTCTGGCAGGAAGCAGAATACATGTCGGACCAGGGCCCTGCCGGCTATCACATGAGCGGGTCTCTGGTGCGGGGCCAATGGCTGCTTACGGCAGGCGAGAGGGGAAGGCTTGAAGTGCGCAACGCGCGTACGGGTGAGTTGAAAAATGAAGCCCTCATCGGCTCGAAAATTAATGCCCCGCCGGTCGCCTGGGAAGACGAAATTGTCTTGACTACTTATGACGGCCGCCTGGTCGTATTTCATTTCGATGAACTGGAAGGTAGCTTGAGTCAAAAAAGGGAAAGTACTTTTGCCATCAACACAAACTCAACGCCGGCCATTTACCAGGGACTTGCTTACGTGGGCGGACTTGCGGAGTACGGCGACTGGGAGACGGGCCAGCCCTCCACAGGCCTTCTCGCCCTGATCGATCTGGAAGACCTTACAGTTGTGAATACTTTTGAGACAGAAGGTGAACTGCAATCCTCACCACTTGTGGCTGTCGGCAAGGGCAAAAGAATCTTTGTTTACTTTACCGTCAATAATGAAGTCGGGGGCTTGTATGCCTACGATGGCCGGGAGATCAAACGGGTGTTTGAGCCCGACCAGGGCGCCGCTGAACAGAACTACACCATTTTCAGTCCGGTCATGGATCAGGAGGGAACCGTCTATTACGCCAATGATTCAGGTTTTATCTTTGCCCTTCACGATGATTCCCCCTCAGCTTTTTCGCTCAGTGAAAACTGGCCTTGGCTTCTGCCCGCGCTGATCGTCGTCTTTGCCTTGATCCTGGTCCGCCTCTTCTTCTTATCCAAATCAAAGGCAAAGAAAAAAGGCTGATGGAATGAACCGCCGTCTGTTTTTCATTTTGGCTCTGATCGCGGTCTTGTTTCTGACCGCCTGCGCGGGGGCGAACAGCCCCGCCCGGACCGGAGCCCTGACGGCGCTCAGTTCAAACATGTTCTTCGGCCAAGGACCCTGGACTCGCAAACTTGAGCGAATCAAGCGCAAATTCGACTTGTCCGGCGATTACAAGAGCGGGTGAACGGACAGGTGGCGTTTCACTTGTATCGAACAAGGCAGAAAAATTTCATGATGAGTGGTAATATTTAACAGGTTTGACAATTTATTTGTATTTGTCTTGGGGAGGACGTTTTTATGAAAAAAACACCATTATATGACCGCCATGTCGCCCTTGGGGCTCGTATGGTTGACTACGCCGGATGGAATATGCCGGTTCAGTATGCAGGGATCAAGGAAGAGATCGCGGCGGTTCGAAACGAAACGGGAATCTTTGACGTTTCACACATGGGTGAAATCCGTGTTTCGGGGCAGGGGGCGGGAGAGTTCCTCAACTGGCTTTTGACGCGCCGCGTGACCGGCAAAAAGCCCGACCAGATCACCTACGCCATCCTGAGTGCCGCTGACGGAGGGACCGTCGATGACCTGCTGGTTTACACCATGGGGGAGGAGGACTACATCCTGGTCGTGAATGCCGCCAACAAAGACAAGGATCTGGTTCATATCAGGGAAAGCCTGGACAGCTACCAGGCGGCTTTCAAGGATCGGCTGTCGGCCATTGTCATTGTTGATGAATCGGATCTTTACGGGCAAGTTGCCGTTCAGGGGCCTGGCAGCCTTGACTGCATGCTGGAAGTGGCCGGCAGGCTGGGTCTTGACAAAGGACAGCAGGAAGAGCTGAAAGGGCTGAAGCGTTTCCATGAGATGATCGTGGAGCTTGAGGGAGAAGACCGAAGCATGATCATTTCCCGGACAGGCTATACAGGTGAAAACGGCTATGAACTCTATATACCGGCTTCCAAGACAGCTACTTTCTGGGATATTTTCATTGGGGCGGGAGTTGAGCCATGTGGGCTTGGTGCCCGTGATACCCTCCGGCTTGAGGCGGGCATGCCGCTTTACGGCCATGAGATGTCACCCGATATTAATGCGCTCGAGGGAGGCATGAGCTTTTTTGTCGATCTTGACCACGAATTCCAGGGCATGGTAATGAAAGATAAGGTGACGCGCCGCCAGTTGGCACTCGTCAGCGAAACCAAGTCCATTCCGCGGGAAGGTTACGAAGTTCACTCAGGCGGGAAGCAAATAGGCCTGATAACCTCCGGCACTTTCTCCCCGACTCTGGATAAGGGCATCGCATTTGCCCTTGTCGATCTTGACACGCCGGAAGTTGAGGAGGTTGAAGTCCTGGTTCGTAAGAAGCTACAGCCTTTCACGGTAGTTCGGCCACCCTTTGTCGGCAAATAAAAAAGGAAAATGCCCGCATTCACGATGCGGGTGGTTTAATCGTCGCGGGAGCCGCGACCACCAAGCAATCACAGGAAGGACACGCAAAATGGAAGAATTAAAATTTTCAAAGACGCATGAATGGGTCAAAGTTGAAGGTGACAGGGTGACCGTCGGACTGACCGACTTCGCACAAAAGGAACTGGGCGATATCGTGTACGCCGAACCGGAGCCTGTGGGGACCTATGTCGAAGTGGAAGAAATTATTGGCACGGTCGAGTCGGTCAAAGCAGCTTCGGACCTTTTCGCGCCGGTGAGCGGAGAGATTGTCGAAGCCAATGAAGAGATCGGCGATGAGCCGGAGATGATTAACCAGGCCCCGTGGGATGCATGGTTTGTGAAAATCAGGATGGCCGATCCGTCCGAGCTCGATGCGTTGCTTGACAAAGATGCCTACGATGCCTTCTGTGAGGAGGAAGGGGCATGACCGGATACCTTCCCATGGATCGGGAAGAGCGCCGTGAAATGCTGGCGTCGGTGGGAGTTGATCTCGATCAGTTGTTCTCCATGATTCCGGACTGTGACTGCGTCCGGGTCGATGCTTACGACGCGTTGCAGGCCGATGGCATGAGTGAGCTGGAAGTTGTCGATCACGTCAAAGCCCTTTCTGATGAAAACAAAAACAGCCAAAGCTACGATAGCTATCTGGGCGCCGGCTATTATGACCATTACCAGCCGGCCGCCGTTCATCACCTGATCAGCCGGTCCGAGTTTTTGACCTCCTATACCCCCTACCAGGCAGAAATTTCCCAGGGAACACTCCAGGCCATTTTTGAATGGCAGAGCTACATCACGCGCCTGACCGGGCTTCCCGTGGCCAACGCCTCGCTTTATGACGCCTCTTCCGGGGCAGCCGAAGCCCTGCTCCTGGCCTGCCGGGACAAACATATTTACAAGGTATTCGTCTCCGAAGGAGTCCACCCCGACACCATGGAAACCATTCATACTTACTGCCACGCGGCAGATATTGAAGTGGTGAAGGGTCCTCTGGACGAAAACGGACAAACCACCCTATTTCCTGACAAGGAGAAAGAGTACGCAGGTTTCCTGGTTCAAAGCCCCAACTTCTACGGTGTCGTCGAGGATCTTGATCTGCTGGCAGAAAGAGCGCATGAGGTGGGCGCATTGGCCATTGTCTCACAGGATCCTGTGAGTCTGGCGGTCCTGAAGCGGCCGGGTGACTGCGGTGTCGATATTGCCATCGGTGAAGCCCAAGCTCTGGGACTTCCGACCTCCTACGGAGGCCCGGGAGCCGGTTATATGGCAGTGACCGACCGCCTGATGCGCAAGATGCCGGGCAGGATCTGCGGCGCGACGGTCGACCGTCAGGGACGGACCAGTTACGTCCTCACCCTCCAGGCCAGGGAACAGCACATCAGAAGAGAGCGTGCCACCTCCAATATCTGTACCAGCCAGGCCTTGATGGCCACAGCGGCCACCATCTGGCTCGCGCTCATGGGAGGATCGGGTCTGCTCGATCTCGCTGAACAATCAGCTGCCAAGGCCATCTATCTGGAAAATAAACTGACCGGGAGCGGCTATTTCAAACGTGTCTACCAGGCTCCCTACTTCCGTGAATTCCTTCTTGAGGCAAGGCCGGGTATAGATCTTGACGAGTTGAATTCCGCTCTTCTTGAAAAAGGTATCATTGGCGGGCTGGTATTGCCGGGCAACCGCCTCTTGATCGCAGTGACGGAGAAGAAGACGAAAGCGCAGCTTGACTTGTTCGCGGATACCGCCCTTCGCCTCTGTGCCGAACAGGAAGGAGTTGGCCATGCCTGAGTGTAAACACACCCCCCTGATTTTCGATCTGGCTTCTCATAGCAGGGCTGGCCAATACATCCGCCCGCTTGATGTCCCCAAGCCCGACTTTGCAAAATGGTTTGGCAAAGAGCACCGGGCGGATGAACCGGCCATTCCCGACGTCGATGAGATAACGGTGGTCCGCCACTACTCGAATCTTTCCAACAAGAACTACCATGTTGAGATGGGGCCTTACCCGCTCGGGTCATGCACCATGAAGTACAATCCCAAGGTCAACGAAGATCTGGCTGCGCTTGCCGGTTTCGCGGCAACACATCCGCTTCAGCCGGATGAGACAGTCCAGGGCAATCTGGAGCTGCTTTACCACCTCGAACGACTCCTGAACGATATCACGGGCATGGATGCCTACACCTTCCAGCCGGCGGCAGGCGCCCACGGTGAGTTGGC
>JAAZGN010000044.1 GCA_012511185.1 Clostridiaceae bacterium | reverse complement strand
GAACGATTCTTGACATGCACTGGTCGACGACCTCCAGAGAGCGGACCGCCGCGTCAAAGATTCCCGTATGCCCAATCATGTCGCCGTTGGCGAAATTCAGGATGATCACATCGGGCGCGCTTTCCTCCATTGCCTCCAGGAGGCGGCCGGTCACCTCAAAGGCGCTCATCTCCGGCTGCAGATCGTAGGTCGCAACTTTGGGAGACGGCACCAGGATGCGGCTTTCGCCGGGGAAGGGCTCTTCGCGGCCCCCATTGAAAAAGAAGGTCACGTGGGCGTATTTTTCCGTTTCGGCAATCCGAAGCTGGGTCAGCCCCGCCTCCGCAATTACCTGGCCGAAAATTCCCATCAGGTTCTGGGGCGGGTAGGCCGTCTTGAAATCCTTGAAAAACTCGAAATCGGCACTGTACTCCGCCATGCCCACATAAGCGAGGCCCAGAGGTGAAGCTATGACAGGAAACTCCTTAAAGCCGGGCTGGCAAAAGGCCCGGGTCAGTTCCCTGGCCCGGTCGGGCCGGAAGTTGAAGAAAATGAGACTGTCGCCGCTCTGGATTGGGGCGACAGGGTTCCCGTCCCCGTCTACCATCAGAACAGGCAGAATAAATTCGTCGGTCACACCGCGCGCGTAGGACGCCCGGATGGCGGCTACCGGATCGGTCGCCCGCTCCCCGTCAAAGTCAACGGCAGTAAGCGCCCGGTAGGCTTTTTCCACCCGGTCCCAGCGGTTATCCCGGTCCATGGCATAATAGCGGCCGCCCAAGGTTGCAACGCGCCCGACTCCTGTCGTCCGGAGATGGTCAAGGAGCGCTTCCATGTAGCCGGCGCCGGATTTGGGCGGCGTGTCGCGGCCGTCAAAGAAGGCGTGGATGGCAAGATCGTGCAGGCCCTCATTTTTGGCCATGTCAATCAGGGCGAAGAGGTGCCTGATGTGGCTGTGAACCCCGCCATCCGAGAGCAGGCCGGCCAGATGGAGTGTAGTCTGGTTTTCGACCGCCCGCCTCATGGCCCATAAGAGAGCTTCATTTTCAAAAAAAGTCCCGTCTTCCACGGCATTACTGATCCGCAAAAGATCCTGGTAGACAATTCTCCCGGCGCCGATATTGGTGTGCCCCACCTCCGAGTTGCCCATCTGTCCGTCGGGGAGGCCGACATCGCGGCCGCTGGTCTGAATCACCGATTCAGGCCATGTCCCCGACAGACTGTCGAGATAAGGCGTCCTGGCCGCCAGCACGGCATTACCCTCGATTTTTTCCGATATGCCCCAGCCGTCCAGAATAAGGAGGGCGACGGGGCCCCTGGGTCCTTCGGTCATCTTCCTACCCCTTGGCGATGGCGCCGAATTCGGAAGCTTCCAATGAAGCCCCTCCGATGAGTCCGCCGTCCACATGCGGCTGGGCAAAAAGCCCGGCGGCATTTTGGCTGTTGATGGAACCGCCGTAAAGAATTTTGGCGTTCTCCGCAGCTTCCTTGCCATACAAACCGTCCAGCAGGATCCGGATGAAGGCACAGGCCTCTTCAGCCTGTGCTTCGGTCGCCGTGTCCCCCGTACCGATGGCCCAGACCGGTTCATAGGCGATCATGATCTGGCAGAGTGAATCGGCGGCAACCCCGTCAAAAGCTGCTTTGACCTGTCTTTGCAACACTTGTTCCGTCTCGCCGTTTTGCCGTTCTTCTTTCAATTCACCCAGGCAGACGATGGGACGCACACCCCAGTTAAGGGCTGCCTTCAGTTTGGCATTCACCGTTTGGTCTGTCTCGCCAAAGAAGTGACGTCGCTCGGAATGGCCGATGACGACGTAGGGTACATGCATCTCAGCCAGCGTCTTCATGGAAACTTCGCCTGTATAGGCGCCGCTGTCTTCCTGGTGGCCGTTTTGAGCCGCCACCCTCACCGGGCTTCCCGCCGCGTGGGCCAGGGCCGCTTCAAGCGCCGTGAAGGGCACGGCCGTGATGACCCGGGACGACGACGCCGCTGCGTAAGGCTGCAGCTGGTCGATGTAGGCGACTGCCTCAGCCGGTACACCGTAATGCATCTTCCAATTCCCTGCAGCCACCAGTCCGCGCGGGTCGCGGTCGAGCAGGCAGTCGATCCCGGGAAGAACCTTGCCTTCCAAAAACTCGAGCGAGGCACCGCCGCCGGTTGAAATATGGGTCACCTTATCGGCAAAGCCCAGCTGTTCAATGGCCGCGGCTGAGTCACCGCCCCCGATAATGGAAATGATGCCCGCATCAGCGATGGCCTGGGCGACCATGCGCGTCCCGCGGCTGAATGCCTCAAATTCAAAGACGCCGACCGGCCCGTTCCAGACAACCGTGCCGGATGAAGCGATAATTCCGCCGAACAATTCCGCCGTTTTGGGGCCGATGTCCAGCCCCATCATATCGTCGGGGATCTGGTCGGAGGGTACGATGACGGGCATGGCATCCGCCGCGTACCGGTCCGCTACCGTGGTGTCGACCGGAAGGACCAGCTTGACGCCCTTTTCCTCGGCAAGCGCCATCAATTCCCTGGCCAGGTCGAGTTTATCCGTTTCGCAAATCGAGGTACCGACCGGCCAGCCCTTGGCAGCCTGAAAAGTGTAAGCCATGCCCCCTCCGATCAGGAGATTGTCGACATTGTCAATCAGGTTGCGGATGACGCCGATTTTGTCAAAGACTTTGGCGCCCCCCAGGATGGCCGTAAGTGGCCGCTTCGGTTTGCTGACTGCCCGCCCCAGCATCTCCAGCTCGCGGTTGATGGTGTAGCCTGCTACAGCCGGAAGGAAGGAGGCGACACCCGCAGTCGATGCGTGGGCCCGGTGCACGGCTCCAAAGGCGTCACTGGCATAGAGCTCGGCCATGGAGGCCAGTTTTTTTGCGAAAGCGGGCTTGTTCTTTGTCTCCTCTTTGTGGTAGCGAACATTTTCCAGAAGCAGGATTTCTCCCTCTCCGACCTTTTCGGCTTTCGAAAGGGCGTCCGGGCCAACCACATCTTTTGCCAGTGTGACGGGCCTGTCAAGCAATTCGGACAGGCGGGCAGCCACAGGCGCCAGGGAAAGGGCAGGATCGAAGCCCTTGGGCCTGCCCAGGTGCGATACGATGATGAGGCGTGCACCCCGCTCAAGGAGCGCGCGGATGGTCGGAAGTGCCGCCTGTATCCGCCGGTCATCCGTGATCTCACCGGTCGCCTTGTCCAGCGGTACGTTGAATTCGGCGCGCAAGAGGACGCGCCTGCCTTTGACGTCCACATCATCAATTGTTTTTTTGTCGTAGATAATCATTTTTCCCTCACTTATTCTTATGCGTGCTCATGCGTGCCGGGGTCACCGGCCTGTCATTTTAATCTTCAAGAAAAGGGCATCCGGCCGGCTCCATTCCAGCCTAATACCTCCGCGAAATATCCGCAGTTGGCATTTCCCTGAACATTTTAACCTAAATCGAGCAGGATAACGACTTCAAGACGATGGCGCGGAAAGAAATACGCTTTCCAGGCGATACATGGATGCATGCTGGTCTTCCCTGCCATGGCTGTCGGACCCGGCCGTACAGATCATGTCCAGTCCGGATGCGGCCGCCCGTATCATACGGGACTCTTGCGGTGTGGCCTGGCCGTGAAAACACTCAATTCCCTGGACGCCCTGGTCCCGGATGGAACAGAAACGATGGTGCAGCAACCGTCCGGCATCAGGATCCGAAGGAAGGGCACACCAGCCGTATTGCTGGGGATGGGCGAGAACAGCCACTCCTCCCGCCTTGCGGATCACAGTTGCGACTTCCTCCACTTTTCTTCTTTTCCTGGGAATGAAAGCCGGCCGCCCCTCATTCAGAAGCTCCCCAAAGGCGTCGGCAATCGATGGGAAACCTGCGTGTTCAACCAGCCAGAGGGCCATGTGGACACGCCCGTGAATCCTTTTCTCCCCGTCTGCTTCTGCCAGGTCCCCGGCGCGGATGGCGTAACCAAGCTGGTTCAGCCGTTTAATCATCTTGAGATTTCGCTCCTGGCGTTCCAGGACGACCTTCTTCAGGTAATCCAGCATGGCTGGGGGCTGATCCTCGGTGAAGTAGCCCAGTATATGAATCTCCTGCTCTTCGAATCGCGCGCTGCATTCAACCCCCGGGACAAAACGGGCCCCCGCACCAAGTTCATTGAGGGCAGAGCGCAGGGCGGGAATCCCGGCCATGGAATCATGGTCGGTCAGGGCGAAGGCCTTGAGCCTGTTGGCCATGACTTCAAGAACCAGATCCCGGGGCGATTGCGCACCATCCGAATAGTGGGAATGAAGGT
>JAAZGN010000043.1 GCA_012511185.1 Clostridiaceae bacterium | reverse complement strand
CCGTAGAGGATCATGGCCAGGGTCCTGGGTATGGGAGTCGCCGACATGACGAGCACATGAGGGATCAGGTCACCCCTTCCTGACAGCGATACGCGCTGTCTGACACCAAAGCGGTGCTGCTCATCGGTCACGCAGCAAGCAAGACTGGAGAAGACAAGATCCGCCTCCAGGACGGCGTGGGTTCCGATCAGGATGTCGATGGAACCGTCCCTGAGCCCGGCGAGCAGTGACCTCCTTTTGGCCACCGTTGTCGCCCCGGTCAAAAGCGCGATTTCCAGTCCGCTCCCCGCCAGCAATTTTGATACCGTTTCCGCATGCTGTCCGGCCAGGATAGTCGTAGGCGCCATCATGACCGACTGATGGCCCTCCCGGCAGGAGGCCGCCATGGCCAAGGCGGCAACCACCGTCTTGCCCGAACCGACGTCGCCTTGAATGAGCCGGTTGGCGGGTTCATTTTTTCGAAAATCCTCCAGGATGGTTTGGAGCGCGGTCCGCTGGGATGCCGTGAGTTGAAAGGGAAGCGCCGCGATCAGGCCCGCAAGCCAGTCTTCCGTTTCCTGGCCGGCTTCCATAACGGGACCCCTTTGCCGGTGCCTGCCCGACTTCAGCGCGCGCAGGCCCGCCATAACCAGGAAAAGCTCCTCAAAGGCCAGCCGCCTTCGCGCCAGCTCGATGTCCCGCCGGCTTGAGGGGAAATGAATGCGGCGTATCGCGAAGTCTGCCGTTGCCAGCCTGGCCTCCGTGCGTACCTCCTGAGGCAGCGTTTCCTCCGCCAGGAAATCACTCTTGTCAAACACGGCCTGGACCGCCTGCCGGATATTTCCCTGGTAAAGACCGGCGGTCAGCGGATAGACGGGTAGAAAATCAGCCGGTCCTCCTGTGTCCAGGGGCCGGCAGTCGGGGTTGAGCACCTTATGCCCCCGTCCACTCCCCTCGATCCTGCCGCGGAAGAGATAGCTGTTGCCGCGCCGGATCCGGTCGGCAAGCCAGGGTTGGTTGAACCAGACAGCCTGGATGGAGCCGCTTTCGTCCGTAAGGCGGGCGCGCGTGTAAGTCAGCTTGCCTCGCCGGGTCATGGAGGGCATGTTTTCAACGGCAGCCTCGAAAGCGGACACGGTGCCGTCTTGCAGATCGCTTACCGGAACCCGCGCCTGCCAATCTTCATAGGACCGCGGCAGCAGCCAGAGCAGGTCACGGAGGGTTTCTACACCCAGCTTGGCGAACATTTTCTGTCTTTTTTCCGAGATACCGGGCAGGACCGCAATCTTGTTTTCAAGCCATGTGGCTTCCGCCTTGTCAGACACAGCCGCCCTCCGTCACCCTCCCGGCGTCAAGCGCCATGCCATAGCGGCACAGAAGGCGGACCGGGCATTCAAAACAAAGGCGGCAGCGCGCCCGGCACAGGACCCGGCCGTGCGCTACCATCAGGTGACCCCAGCGTGTCCACGCCTCCTGCGGGACAAGTTCCTCCAGATCCCGCTCGATCCGGCTGGGCTTGTCGCTGTTGGTGAAGCCAAGCAAACGGCTGATCCGCGCGCAGTGCGTGTCGACCACAATGGCCTGGGCGCCGAAGGCATCGCCCATGATCAGGTTGGCAATCTTTCGCCCCACACCGGGCAGGGCCATCAATTCCTCCCGGGTCGAGGGAACCGCACCCCCGTGCCGCTCTGTCACCATTCGACCGGTCCCCCGAAGTGCCCTGGCCTTGGATCGATAGAGACCACAGCTGCGGATCAGCTGCTCCAGCTCTCCCTGATCCGCCCCGGCCATGGCCAGGGGGTCGGGAAAACGGGCAAAAAGGCCAGGTGTAACCCGGTTCACGCGCTCATCGGTGCACTGGGAAGCCAGGATGGCACCAACCAGAAGCTCCCAGGGCGCCTGGTGGGTCAAGGTAACCGTAGCCCCGGGATAGTGCCGGGTCAAAACCGCGGTCACCTGACGGGCGCGGTCACGAAGCGGGCGGGTCACGGCATCTCCTCGAGCAGGTAACAGGTCAGGACCAGGGTCTTGTCATCGCCCGGCCGGTAGATCGTCATCTCGACTAGGGTTCCGACGGCCTGGCCATCCAGGAAGGTCATCAGATCCCGGACTGCCTCCATTACCTGGCCATTGATGCTGATCAGAATATCGCCGGCATTCAGCCCCGCGGTGTAGGCCGCGCTTTCAGACTTGACCATGTTGATATAAAGACCGGTGGGGTAACCGAACATCTTACGCAGGCTGGCGGCGTCCCCGTCGCTCAGAACGGTGATGCCCAGGGCGGCCTTGGGCCCGGGAAGCTGGTCGGTCTGATCCAGTATCCGGCTGACCACGTCCGACACAATCGGTGAGGGCACGGCATAACCCAGTTGCTGGACATAAATGCGTTTGAGGTAGCCACTGGCGATGGCGATCACATCACCCCGGTCGTTGATCAGCGGACTGCCTGCGTATACGGTCTGGGTCGGGATACTGGTTTCGATCAGGCCGACGGGGGAGCCGTCCTCTTCGTAGGAAGTGCGGTAAAGCGAGATAATATGGCCGCACGAGAGGCCACCCTCCTCGATCAGGACAGGCGGATAACCAATGCTGTAGACTTGGGTACCGATTGTCAGCTGTGGTTCACGGGCCAGGGGCTGTGCCGTGAGGACCGCCTCGCCCGGCTCCTTTATTCTCAACACAGCCAAATCGACCGTGGACCGGTAGCCCGCCAGCGATGCCTCGAAGGACTGATCATAGCCGCGGACGTACAGGCGGATGGAAGCGCCGTCCAGCAGGTTGCCACGGAAATCAAGGGCACGCTCCAGCAGGCTGTAGCTGGTGACGATGATACCGGATTCATCGACAATCAGGCCGGAGAAAAACTCTTCCCGCTTGGAATAAAGTGAGGAGGCTGGTATGGAAACATGAATCGAAACCACGGAAGGCGCGATGGAGGCAAAGAGATCCGGCAAGGAGGGATACGGGTCGACAGGATCCGGGGTTTCCTCCCCGCCTGTCTCCTGCGGGGCACTTGTCGGTTCCATCGTGGAGGCTGTGCTGGTGGTACTGGTCGTCGTCGTGGTGCGTGAAGTGGTCGTTGTCGGAGAGCTCGTGTCAGTCACCGGATCGGTGGCAGCCGGCTTCCGCCCCGGGCACGACAGAGGAACTAACAGGGCTGCGAGCAAAAAGACAGCGATGAGGATGATGAGTCCGGTCCGGTCTTTTTTCACAACTGATCCCCCTTAGCCTTTGTCTGCAAGCAGTTTATCGGGCAGATATAACCTTTTTATGAACACAGGGCCCTGTTCTACGGCCTGGCCACCGTGAAGCTGATCCGTGCGCCCCCCAGATCCGGCGACCTGCCGGCCTCAATCTGCTGGCTGTGACGTTGAATGAGAACCCGTGCGATGTAGAGACCCAAACCGGACCCCTGGCTGTGACGCGACTTGTCCACCTTGTAGAATCGGTCGAAAATACGGGGCAGGTCTTCCGCGGGGATGCCCGGCCCGTTATCCTCAACCGAAACGCGGATGGAGCGCTCATCGACCACGGTGCTGATCAGGATGATGCCCTTTTGCGGCGTGAAACGGACGGCGTTGGCCACCACATTGTTCAGGACCCGGGTCAGCTGGCCTATATCACCGACAGCCCGGACGGGTTCCTCGTGGCGGTGGTCAAAGACCGTCTCCAGTTCGATCTTTTTCTCGGTCAGCATGGGCTCAAAAGACTGTTTGACCTGGCGGATCAGGGAATAGAGATCGAATACTTCCTGCTTTAAGGGAGTCTGGCCTTCCAGGCTTGCCTGATCGAACAAGGTGTTGATCAGGCCCTCCAGGCGGTCGGTCTCCATTTTGATGATGTCCAGATAATAGTCGAATTTTTCCTCGGGAATGGTGCCGTCGCGCATGCCCTCGATGAAGCCGCCGATGGAGGTGACCGGTGTGCGCAGATCGTGGGAGACATTGCCCAGAAATTCCGAGTGCTGCCGTTCCCTTTCTTCAAATTGCGCGATCAACATGTTGAAGGTTCGAACCAGCCTTGTCAAATCATCTTCCCGGCTGATCGGGATGGCTCCGTCCCTGTCCGGCTCGCCGCCCATGCTCACCCGGGCGGAAAGGTCGCCGGCATAGACGGAATTAGCCGTCTTGGCCAGGGCCGATATGGGCCGCGTGATGTTGCGGGACAGCCAGATGATGATGGCCAGCGAAAGGATAAAGGCAATGGTAAATGAAATCGGCACATTGTTCTCCAAAAGGAAAGCACTGAAATTTTCCGTGTGATGGCGCTTGAGCAGCACCACCTCCCCGGTGTACAGGTCGCCATGCCTGCCAATGGGCGCGCTGGCCACAAGCCACTCCGCCGCCTCGGGGAGCAGGGTGGCAAAGCCAGTCCGGTCACCGGCTTCGCAAAAGACCGCCTGATCCGCGTTGCGCGCTTCCAAAGGCAGGAGCGGATCCCCTGTCCCGTCTAATCCGGAGCGTTCAAGAAGCAGCATGGTTTCGGAAGGGATTCCCGTATGGTAGATGATCTCGCCATTCGCGTTGACAATCCAGACAAAGGCTGTGGTCGACCGGGCGGCAAAGGCGATATGCCCCGTGATATCCGTGCTGGTGAACGTAGTGTGGGCCGCGTCCATCCTGTTTTCCGTGAGGCTTGCCAGCTCGGTGGCATTGCGCTTCAGCTCCTCCTGTCGCTGCTGCCAGGAGGAGAAGCTGTAAAGGGTTCCATAGATAAAGGCGAGTGCAAGAAAAATAATCAGGATGGCGGCGGAAATCGTGAGGAGCGTCCGGGCGTATAACGACATCCTTCTCACGATTCAGCCTGTTCCTTCAGTTCAAACTTATAACCCACGCTCCACACCGTTTTGATTTGCCAAAGCGGGTGTTCAATGACATCAAGCTTCTCCCTGATCCGATTGATGTGGACATCAACGGTGCGCTGCTCCCCGTAATAATCCATGCCCCAGATATGCTCCAGGATCTGGTCACGGGTATAGACCCGGTTGGGATGTGAGGCCAGGAAGAACAGAAGCTCCAGTTGCTTGGGTGGCATATCGATTTCCCTGTCTCCGATCCGGACGGCATAGCGGATGCGGTCGACGACCAGGTCAGGGTAAGTCACCACCTCCCTTTTGTTTGCCTCAGCGGTCCGGGCGGCACCCGGTGAATGGAAGCGCCGCAGGACTTCCTTGACACGGGCCAGGAGCTCCTTGGGTTCGAAGGGCTTCAGGATGTAATCATCGGCCCCCAGTTCCAGGCCGATGATCTTGTCCAGGGTATCGCTGCGCGCGGTCAACATCAGGACGGGAACGTCCGACTCGCGCCGGAGCTGCCGCATGATGTCAAAACCGCTCATGCCGGGAAGCATCAGATCCAAAATAATGACATCGGGCGTAACGGCGCGGACCATGGACATGACGGCGTCCCCCGTATAGCAGGAGGAAACCTCGAAGCCGTCTTTTTCGAAATAGAGCTTGAGCAATTCGCTGATATGCTTGTCGTCATCCACGATCAGGACGCGTTTTGATTCTTCCATCTTGAGCTCCTCTGTATTTTAAGCTTGCGGTTCTTCCCAGACCTGATCAAGAATTTCTTCACTGCCGGGGTCCGGCCCGCCTTCCCCCGCATCGTTTTGGAGCAGGGAGGAAATTTCCTTGAAAAATGAGCGTATGTCCCCAAATGCCCTGTATACCGAGGCGAAACGGATGTAGGCGACTTCATCAATTCGTCTCAGCTGTTTCAGAACCAGTTCCCCGATTTCGGAAGTGCTGATCTCGCGCTTGAGCGCATTGCCGGCCACCCGCTCCACCTGATCGATCAGCTCCTCAATCTGTTGAGTGGTCACCGGCCTTTTTTCACAGCTTTTCATGATACCGATCAAAAGCTTCTGCCGATCAAAAGGCTGGCGGCTCCCGTCTTTTTTGATGACCATCAGGGGGATGTTCTCAACCTTCTCATAGGTGGTAAAGCGGCTTCCGCACAGAAGACATTCGCGGCGGCGGCGGATGGTGGTCCCATCGTCCGACGGCCTCGAATCGACAACCCGGTCGTCATTTCCTTCACAGTTGGGACATTTCAACGGTTTGGCCCCCTTCCCACGGATGCGGCAGACAGCACGACCGGATCATGGATCCGGCCGCTTCTGTCTTTAAATTGAAAGTCTCCAGCCCCGCCGGCTGTCCGAGGCGCTATGATCACGTGGCCGATGGTCAGCGGTCCATATCATCGTCCCGCAGGAACCAGGGCAGCACCCTGCCCTCCTGCTTGCCCGCCCGTGATCTCTCAGGCGTCGGGCCTGTCCTTTCAAGGGGGGCCTCGTCGAGCACACGCGGTATATTGCGGTTGTGTCTTGCCGCGTTCTCCGTCGCCCGGTCGATCATGTCAGACATGGCCAGCTCGTCATGTCGCTGGCTGGTCCGGCTGAAACCGGTCCCTTGCAAACCCTGGTCCGGTCCGCGGTCCCTAGGCTGCCCAGAGCGCGGTGGCCGTAGAAAATCAGGCAAATCATCGATGGCTGACCGGGAACTGGCTGGCTGTGGCTGCCGCTGCGGAAGGCTGAAAGAAGGTGGAGATGCCTGGGCGTGTCCGGCGCGTGCCGCGCGGGCCGGCATGCTGTCACCCCCGAAACGGCTGGCAATAATGGTAATGACCAGGTCGTCCTGCATATTTTCGTCGATCACGGCACCGAAGATAATCTCGGCGTCGGGTGAAACGGCTTCGCGGACCTGGGAGGCGGCCTCATTGACCTCCTTCATCTTCATATCGTGTCCACCGGTAAAATTGATGATGATGCTTTGAGCCCCGTCGATGGTCGTGTCGAGCAACGGGCTGGTCATGGCCTGTTTCACGGAGGTGGCCGCCCTGCTCTCCCCGTTGCCCCGGCCAATGCCCATGTGGCAGACACCGGCGTTGGTCATGACCCGCCTGACATCCGCCAGGTCGAGGTTGATCAGGCCGGGAACAGCAACCAGATCGGAGATACTGGAAACACCATACTGGAGGACCCGGTCGGCCAGGTTAAAGGCCTCATCCAGGGTGGTATCATCGCTGGCAATCTCAAGCAGTTTGTCGTTGGGAACCACGATCAGCGAATCGACGTGTTGCTGGAGCTCACGGACTCCCTTCTCTGCGTTTTGCCGGCGGCGGGACCCCTCGAAACGGAAGGGGGTGGTCACCACGGCGACCGTCAGAATACCGAGTTTTTCCGCCACCTGGGCGATCACCGGCGCGCCGCCGGTTCCGGTGCCACCACCCATGCCGGCTGTTATGAAAAGCATGTCGGAACCTTCCAATGCCTTGGAGATTTCCTCAATATTTTCTTCCGCCGCCTTCTGGCCCAGCTCCGGCTGCGCGCCGGCACCCAGGCCGCGGGTAATCTTTTCACCGATCCGGATGGTTTCGCTTGCCTTCGAATGCTGCAGCGACTGATGATCGGTATTGACGGCGATGAATTCGATGCCCTGGACACCACCTTCAATCATCCGGTTGACGGCATTGCAACCCCCACCGCCGATCCCGATGACCCGGATGTTCGCATAAAGACCGCTGCCTATCCCCATATTGTAATCATAATCCGCCACGTGCCGCAACTCCTTTCATCTTTTCGTTTAAAGCAGTTGCCATTTTCGTGCCCTCAGTTCAAACAAATTGCGTAACATACACACCCTTGCTTCCAGCTTGAAAGAACAGACGGGTACACGCGTAGTATTCTACATTAACCCGCTGGGCCGTGCAAGCAAAAAGGGCACATTGACGGAACCGTTCCCCTCATCGATCCGGCCTCTCCGGCTTGTCCTGCAAGCCGTCTTCTTTCTCGCGCGCCCGGTTCTGGCGGCGCGTTTGGATATCCTTATAGAGCTTGCGCGACATGAAATTGGTGTTGCGGAAAAGCCTGTAAGCGAAGATGAAGGAGACGATCAGGGCAAAATCGTATTTCATCTGCTGCCCCAAGGCCGTCATAAGGGCCGCGATCACTAAGTTGGCCGCCAACTCGATGAGAAATTTCCCCGGCTCAAAGTCGCCCGCCTGGAGGGCATTCCACGATCCGGTCAAGGCTTCGGCACCGATCAGGCTGAAGACGGCAAGGTAGGGTACCACGCTGGCGGGCAAGGGTATATTGGCAAATAGACCTAAGAGCAAACCGATCAGAAGACCGATAATAATCAGCATGGATGCGCCTCCGAGCTATCCTGACACTGCTTCAAGGTTCCGTAAAACCGGTTACCTGGCCCTCGCCCGCATCGGGGCGGAAATAGGCGGTTTCACCGCTTAAATCGAGTTCACCTGCTGTCTGAGGTATAAGGTCTTCACGCTCAAGCAGGTAGCTCAGCAAGGCCAATTTATCTTGCAGCAGCCTGTTGTCCTCAAGTCTAACACGTATCTCCCCTCCTTGCGACAAAGGGATAAAGAGAAAAAAGAGGGACCCCGCAATCTGCCTGATCTGGCGGATTTTTTCCATTAATTGGGGACCTGACGTGTCCGCCTGATCGTGCTGAATCAAGCCGGCAATCAGATGCGAAGCCGCGGTCAGCTGCGTGGGGTCCTCCACTTTGAGCAGTCCGCCTCCTGTGGCCTGCCCGAGAACGGAAACGCCCTCCAGGACGGGCAGTGCGAAGTCCGGTTCTTCCGCTATCCGGAGGACCTCCTGGTCACGGTCAATCAGGGCATAGCCTCCCGATACGCGGATGGCCAGTATTTCCACCTTCTCCTCCACGGTGATGGCAAGGGTTGAGGGAAATCGAAAACGGACACGGGCCTGGCGGACGATGGGGTAGGCAGCCTGGATCTCCTCTTCAATGCTGCCGTATCGCAAGGACAGGAAGCGGATGGCCGATCCTCCCATTTTCGGCAAAAAATGTTCACCTTCCTTGTCCTCGGCGTATGCCTTGATCACCGCCTGGTCAGTCATACGGGTACCGGTCACGGTAATTGTTTCGATGTAAAACTGAGGGAGATAGGCCAGCAGGGAGGCAAGAGCGAGCAGCAGGGCAACAAGAACCAACAATCTTGAAGGCCAGCCGGCAAAGCGGCGGCGGCGTCTTTCCTTTGCCCTTTTTCTTCGGCTTTCATCCGTAAAGGGGGAAGGCTGGAAAATGGAGGGGTAGGGATCAGCCTTGCCCCTGTTTCGCAAGTCATCCTCATTGCGAAGCGAACCTTCCCTCTTTTGGCGCGAATTCTTAGGACTTGACCGTTTCATCATTTTCGAGCACCGCTGCGACCATTTCAGCGATGGTACCGGCCGCATCAGGCGTTGCCCAGCGGCGGGCACTTTTACTCATGGCTGCGAGCAGGTCGGGTTGGGCGATCAGTCTGTCCAGAGTTTCCAGCAGCTGTTGGCTGTTGAAGTCCCCGTCGCTGAAAACGAGCGAAGCACCCACTTCTTCCATGGCCCGGGCATTTTCCGTCTGGTGGTCATCGACCGCGTGCAGAAAGGGAATGAGGACCGAAGGTTTGCCTTGGGAGGCAATCTCCGCGCAGGTCATGGCGCCGGCACGGCCGATAAAAAGATCACAGGCGGCAATCCAATAAGGGGCGTCATGCAGGAAGGGCTCCGCAGTCAGAACCCCTGGCAGAGCCGCGATTTCCTCGGGGTAACCGACCGGGCTCTGGACGCCCGTGCTGACAGCCAGCCGCAGCTGAGGGTACTTGTCCAGCAGCGCCGTCCAACCGCCCGCGTCATCCATACGGGCAAGAGCCGTGTTGATGGTCCTGGAGCCCAGACTGCCACCCATCACCATGACAAGAAAGACGTCGTCCGCAATGTCCAGGGCTTCCCTGGCCCTGGCCCGGTCAAGCTCGAAGAAGAGGGGCCGGACCGGATTCCCGCTGAAGACGATGTGTCCCCCCCGGGCAAAGCAGGACCGGCTCGACTCGTAACTGATGAAAACGGCCCGGGCACGGCGGGCGAAGAGGCGGTTGGCCCTGCCGGGCACGGCGTTTTGCTCGTGCAAAAAGTAGGGAACCCCCATGCATCGCGCGGCAGCGATCAAGGGGGCTGAAACAAAGCCACCCGTCCCGATCACAAGCTGAGGGATCTGTGCTTTTAACAAGGCCCGGCTCTTGAGCATGCCCCTGATATTGGTCCAGGCCCAACTGAAATAACGTCTGTTCCTGCGGTTGGGCATGTTTTGAGCGGGTATGGGGTGAAAATTATAGCCCTCCGATTCGACCATGATTTGCTCCAGGCCGCCCGGGGCGCCGCAGAAAATAAAACGGACGGCGGGTAAAATCCTCTGGATCCCTGCGGCAATGGCAAAGGCGGGATAAATGTGGCCGCTTGTGCCACCTGCTGCAATAATGATGGTTTGGGAGCGCTCTTTTGGGTTCATTTCGGTCTCAGGCCAGCCATCCGTCCGTCTCTTTGTGTATACACCTATACAGCGTAACCCATACCGTCGCCTTCATCAAGCGTATCATTTTCCTTGGTTTTCCTGGCCGCCGGCTTGACTTTCACGACGATCCGCTCCACATCAGGATCAATGCGCACGGCCGATTTGGATACGCACAGCACCAGGCCTGATGCCAGGGCGAAAAAGAAATTGGCAGTCCCGCCGTAGCTGAAGAAGGGCAGGGAAATTCCGGTTGTCGGAATCAGGCTCACGGACACGGCCATATTGAGGAAGGCCTGGACGGTGATCAGGATGGTGTTGCCCGCGGCGACCAGCATGGCCATGTGGGACGAAGCCTTCCGGGCGATCAGAATTCCAAACAGCAGAAAGGACAGGAAGAGGACTATGACACTCACCACCCCGATAAAGCCCAGTTCCTCACCGATCACGGGCAGAATGAAATCATTGTGTGCCTCGGACAGCCAGTTGAGCTTCTGCACACTTCTGCCCAGACCCTTGCCCGTCAGTCCTCCCGAGCCCAGCGCCAGTTCCGCCTGTTCGATCTGCATGCGGTCATCCTGACTGGCCCCGTCGCGGTCACGAAAGGTTCCGACCCGTTTGAAGGCATGGGCAAACCGCTCGTTGACATATTCGACGGCGGACTGCTTGGTAATGACCTGATAAGCGAAGCCCAGTACAAGTGCAACAACGACCAGGAGAGCGAGGAGTTGAAAGAATCCTGTCAGACGCGATTTGAGCGGGATGTCCGCCAGGAAGAAGACAATCAGGCTGATCAGGCTGATGATCAGGGCGCCCGACAGGTGGGGCTGGATCAAGGTCAGGATAATCCATACGCTGATCAGGAGCGCTGGCCAGGTGACGTCCAGGAAGGCTTGCCTCGACAGGGACACCCCCGGTTTCCCCCGGCCGGCCTTCATTTTCTCCTGCCGCCGCACTTTTTGGCGGCGGGAAAAATAGCCGGCTAGAAAAAACACCGCCCCTATCTTGGCCAGTTCGGACGGTTGGAAACTGATAAAGCCCAGGTCGACCCAGCGCCGTGCCCCGTTGATGACCATGCCTCCCTTTCTGCAGTAGAACAGGCTGGCCGTCACCACGCCGTAAAGGATATAGCGGAAAGCGGGCCGGGTCAGCTGACGAAATGGTATCAGGGAACCCAGCATGATGGCAAGGCTTGCGCCGGCCATGGTCAGCAGGATCTGCTTGCGGGCCATGGCAGTGGCGTCAGCTTCCAGGACGGCGCGGACGGGAAGAGATTCACTTGTACCCGCTGCCTGGTTTTTCATCCCGCTGCTTGACTGTATAAAGCTGATCCCATAACTGGCGCTGAACATCATGAGGAGGCCGTAACAGATGAGGATCAGCCAGACAAGCAGATAGGCCATGGACATGTGGCGGTGGGAGGCGGAAATGCGGCGGCTGCTCATAAGCGCGCGCCCGTCTCCTGTTTGCAATCTGCCCACCCGCCCTGACATGGCTAGCCTCCCTTGAATAGTGGTCCTGACATGACCAGGAAACCGGCTAGAGCACAGAACAGGCCGGCAAGACTGAAGACAAAGACAACCTTTGTCTCGGGCCAGCCGCCCAATTCGAAATGGTGATGGAGGGGCGACATGCGAAAGATCCGCCTGCCGCCTGTCGACTTGAAATAAGCCACTTGGAGGACCACCGAAAAGCCCTCGAAAAAGAAAACGAAACCGGTGATCAGGGCCAGGTAGGGCACGCCTGCCATGACGGTCAGCAGGCTGAAGCCGATGCCCAGGGCCTGGGATCCCGTGTCGCCCATAAAGATTTTGGCAGGATAGCGGTTGAAGAGAAGAAAGCCAAGACAGCCCGCGGCTATGGCCGCGGTCAGGGCCATGAAGGCCAGGGCATGGGGCAGGAAGGCGTACAGGAGGCCTGTGACCGCAAATATGCCCAGGGACGCGATGGCCATCAGGCTGGAGAGCAGGCCGTCCAAGCCATCGGTGATATTGACGGAATTGCTCATGTAAAAGAGAAAAGGCACCAGGACAAGAAGATAGAGAATTTTCCAGGCGCCCGTGACTTCAACCAGCCGGGCTGACAGGGGCATCATGATAAAGGGCGGGACAGGCGACAGCCAGAGGAAATAGATGGCAGCTGCCAGGGAGGCCAGGCCGATCAGGATGGTCTTTTGCTTGACGCTCAAGCCCTTGCGCCTGATCTTGACCTTGACATAATCGTCGGCGAAGCCAATGGCTCCAAAGACAGCCATGAAAAAGACGATGACAGACAAGGGGTGAAAGGACTTGTCAATCCGGGGCAGGGCTGCCGCCAGGACCAGGAGGGGTAAAAGGAAAAAGAGACCGCCGAAAGTCGGTGTCCCGCTTTTTGCCTTGTGTGACTGCGGGCCGTTGTCGCGGATCGGCTGGGCGGCGGTTCTCTTCCGGATGACAGGAATGCCCGCCAAGCCCGCCAAAACCGTTCCGGCGAAGACGGCAAGTGCGGCGTAAAGGGAGCTGAAAAGGGCTTCCTTGGGAAACATGGCTAGTCCTCCCCCACCCCTTGGGTGTTCTGGAGCGCTTCACCAATTTTCTCGAGTTCATAAAAGCGCGAGGCCTTGAGCAAGAGGAAATCACCCGGCTTAAGTTCCGACATTACGGCAGGAATGGCATCCTGGCTTGTTTCATACCAGCCGGCCACCATGGTGGCAGCCCGGCTGTCCCCCAGGAGCTGATCGCGGGTCCGGACCGTCTCCTCGCCCACCAGGAAAACCCGGTCAACCCCGGCGTCCAGTAATTCAGCGGCGGCATTCTCGTGTACTTCGGCGGAATAGCGGCCAAGCTCTCTTAATCCGCCCAGGACTGTGACAAAGCGTCTCTTATCCTCTGCCAGGAAAGAAGCGGTCTCCAAGGCCGAATGAAGCGATTCGGGAGAGGCATTATAGGAATCGTCCATGACATCGATGGCGCCGACACGGATCAGCTCCTGTCTGCTGTCGGCCGTTGTGAAGCGCCGGGCCGAGGCAGCTGCCTCCTGCATGTTGAGGCCCATGGCGTAAGCGACCGCAAGCCCGAAGAGCGCGGCCGGGATCAGATGCATGACGGGAACCTTGAGATAAACGGGCCACCTCTCATCGGGCGTCAGGTTGGATCGGCCGGTGAAGGATACACCTGCCCGGTCCAGGCGGACATGTTCGGCCCAAAAAACAGGAATGCCGTTACGCTCCAACCTGCCGGCGTTTTGCTCGCTGGCGACATACCAGACCGGCACCGGCGGGCGTTCGCGCATGACCCAGCCTTCCAGCAGGGGGTCGTCACCGTTGAGAATTAAAAGGCCATTTTCTTTCATGCCTGCTGCAATGGAGGTCTTTTCATCCAGGATATCCGTCATGGAACCCAGCGATTCGGCGTGTGACATGCCGATCTGGGTGATGATGGCGATATCCGGTACGGAGATCCCGGACAGGATGCCGATCTCGCCGCGGCGCGACATGCCCAGTTCCGCGACCAGGGCCTGGGTGTCCAGTTCCGTCGACAAAATGGTACGGGGCAGGCCTACTTGGTTGTTGAAGTTCTTTACCGATTGCTCCGCCTTGATCTGAGACTTGATCATCTCGTAGATCATCCGGCGGGTTGTCGTCTTGCCGACGCTCCCCGTCACCCCGATGACACTGGCCGTCAGGGTGGTGCGAAAGCCCCTGGCGATGTCGCGGTAGGCGGTGCCTGAATCCTCAACGATCAGAAGGTCCGGCGCATCTTCGTCCGTCCGGATGCGGTCGAGGTAGGCTTCAAGCTGGGGGGCCCGGCGCTCAATCACCAGCATGCCGGCACCCTTTTCCGCTGCCACGGCCAGGAAATGATGGCCATCGTAGAGCTCTCCCCGCAGGGGAACAAAAACCTCACCGGCTTGCAGGGTCCGGGTATCGGTTGAGACGGAGGTATAAAAACGCTCCGAATCGGCGGTGTGCTTATGGGTCTGCCAAAGTTCACCACCGCTCCAGTGCTTCAGTTGCATGGGTAAAAATCGTGTCATCATCGCGCGTCTTTCAAGTTTTAGTTGCCGCCATCCGCAAGGGCTGCCGGTGAGAAAACGAGAGTGATAACCGTTCCCTTTCCCACCTTCCCTTCTGTCGCGTCCCCTTTCCCTTCAGGGTCGCAGGGCGAACCGGTTTCGTCGGTGCAAGGGACGGGTGCCTGGACAGACGTCGCCGGAATGCTCTGTTCCGCAACCTGCCCGCCAGGAGGTCCCGCGGCAAGGATTGACACACCGTATTCGGCGGCCAGCCAGACGCTTTCGTGGTAGTTGCGTCCGCGAAAGTCCGGCACAGCTACCCATTTTACTTCATTTTCACCCTCAGGGTAAAGCCATACGGTCGTTCCGATTCCCACCAGGGAACCGGCGGCCGGTTCCGTTCGCGACAACCTGCTTTGCGGGTAAAAGCTGTCGACCGGCAACCGGGGGGCCAACTGCAGTTTCGACAGGGTCAAAGAAGCCTCCCCCACCGTCATGCCGCTCAGATCAGGAATCTCGACTGCTTTGCCCAGCACGGCGAGCTGGGCTGCGGAATAGCTTTGGCTTACCCCGTCCCGGTTGAGGATCCTGGCTGCAACGCGCGTGGCTGCCCTGGCGGCTGCAGAGCCCAGGGAATCGGTTGTCTCCGGCTTGTGTACGGACACCAGAACAACGTACTGCGGATCATCGCAGGGTGCCAGGCCGACAAAGGAAAAAGTGCGCCGGTTATCACTGGAATCGACCGCTGTTCCGGTCTTGCCGCCCAGGGTTAAACCCATGGCCCCGAAGGTCCCGGCCGCCGTCCCCCGGGTCACCACATCGGTCATCAGGGACCGGACGCGCAAACAGGTCTCCTCAGACAGGATCCGGCTTCCTTGCTCCAGTGCAAAGGGAACCATGGTTTCCAGGCCTTCCTCTGTGGACGCTGCCCCCAGGCGGGGTGTGACCATATAGCCGCCATTTCCTATAGCGGCAAAGAGCTGGGCCAGCTGGATGGCTGTGGTGGAGGATGACTCGCCGAAGGTCAGGTTGGCGAAGTCGATGGCCATGGGGTCGGTGTGTAAATAGCCCGATGCCTCCATGGGCAGATCGATTCCTGTTTTGTCGTAGAGGCCCAGACGGCGCATCCACTCGTAGTATAGGTCTTTGCCGATCCGGTTGCCCAGCTGGACGAAGACCGGGTTGCAAGACCTGTAAAAGGCTTCGCGCAAGGTCTCCTCACCGTGGCCGTAACCGGTATGGCAGGTAATCGATTCACCCTGGATTTCAAAGGGGTTGTCGCTGAAGACGGTCTCTTCCCAGGCTACCCCCTCCTCCAGGGCAACGGCCAGGGTGACGGCCTTGAAGACCGATCCCGGTTCGTAGAAATCGGTAATGTTGATGTTGTTCCAAAGATTGGACGAAAGATAGGCAGTCTTCTCCTCAGCCTCCAGCTTGTCCCATGACGCCTGGGAAAAGCCCAGCGGAACAGCGTCCGGCTGGGAGAGGTCAAAGGGAGCCAGCTGTTCCATGGCCAGGACATCGCCTGTTTTCACATCCATGACCAGGCCGTTGACACCGGCGATAAGCCCGGCCGCTGCGGCAACTGACATCAACTCCTCCTGGAGGATGGACATGACCTCCATGTCCAGGGTGGTAACCAGGTTAAGGCTCTGTTGCGCAGGGCTGGTGACAGTGCGGGAAAAAGGAGTCACCCCCCTTGTCGAGTAGTTGTTCCGCTTGGCGAAAGTGTATCCCGCCTAACCCGACATGAGATCATCGTAGGCCGCCTACAGGCCCGAAAAAACCTTGATCCGGCCGTCGTCCGTCCTGGTCAGGCCCAGGACGGCAGAGCCCAGCACGCCGTTATTGTAGACCCGCCTCTCCTCCGCGTCGAAGCGGACCCCCCCCACCTGGTTTTCGTCAAGCCATTCCTTGAGAGCCATGGCATCGGCTTCCGGCACTTCACTGGCGATGGTGACATAGGTCAGGGCCTGATGGCCGGACAGGCTTTTCTCGAGCCCTGCCCAGCCTGTAGCCCAGTCCGTCTTGATCATTTCAAGGTTTTCCGCGCAAGCCTGGTCGTCCAGGTCCAAAAATTCGCCCATCTTGTCGGTGATCAGGGCTTCGTCAATCCCCTTGACCTTGGTGTAGACATCAGCGGGCGTAATCCCGATCCTGAAAAGGTAGGTGGAAAAAGCGAGCGGATAGCCGTTCCTGTCCAGGATCATGCCACGGCTGGCCTGCTCCTGCTGGGTCACATACTGCTGTCCCGCTGCCTTGGCGGCCAGGACTTCGCCTTCGGTAATCTGCAACCGGTAAAAACCGGTCAGAACTGCTGATGCCGCAACAAAAAAGACCAGGACGATGAGGACCGTCTTGGCTTCAAAGAACCAACGGCTTCTTACAGCTTGCTTCCCTGCTGAAACTGCTTGATGTCGCTTCCTCATCCTTCACCCCGGACCGGGAGGGACCCGGCCCCCGCCAGTCCGCCCTTCAGTGATCCTTGACCCACGCTTCAATCATGGCCAGCCACTCATTGTCTGCCAAGACTTCGCGGCGTCCCTGCTTCAAGCTGACATTTTTATCATCCCCCGCCTGAAAGTAGATGGAGGAAACATAGTGAATCTGTTCGGAGGTGGCCTTTTGCATACCCAGCTGCTCCGTGGCCTGTTCCCGGGTTGTCTGAAGTGATGCCTTTTTTGCGATCCTGTCCTGGAGCAGACTGTTTTCCCTGTCCAGTTCGCCAATCTGGCGGCTCAGGCCCGCGTTGACAAAACTCATTTCGGTTATTTTCGCGCTGCGCCAGACGATGAAGCCCGCCACTGAACCCACCAGGACAAAAACGGTTATGAGGTGCAGCACTGCCTTGGCATGGGCGCGTCCTGCTACCTTATACTGTTTTCGGATCGCGGCTTCCCGGACCAGCTTGGCCTGCCTGGCCTTTTTTTCCGCCTCGAGATCACGGGGCCGCGGGAGCGGATCAAGCCGTGGGGCGGGGCCGGCGAGCTGCCTGGCCAGGTTTCCGTCATCGTAGTAACTCATGGGACACTTCCTTGTGAAACTCAAAGGCGCGGAGCTTGGCGCTCCTTGACCGGGGGTTTCTTGTCATCTCCCCGGCTGAGGCCATCACCGGTTTTGGGGTCAGGTTGATGCCCAGGGGCTTTTTCCCGCAGATGCATTGGGGGAAATCACGGGGGCATTGGCAGGGCGATTGCCAGGTCCGCATGGCCTGTTTGACCATGCGGTCTTCAAGGGAATGGAAACTGATCAGGACTGCCCGGCCCCCGTCCGCCATGAGGGCGGGAATTTCGGAAAGGAGATGGGCCAGTTCCTCTTGTTCATGATTGACAGCCATGCGAAGGGCCTGGAATGTTTTGCGGGCCGGATTGCCCTCGCGCCGCATGCGCGCCGGCACGGCGGAGGCAATAATCTGCGCCAGATCCAGGGTTTCGGTAATGGGCTTCTGTTTCCTGCGCCGGACGATGGCAGCCGCGATGGGAGCGGCCGGACTTTCCTCACCGTAGATCCGCAACAGGGTAACCAGGTCCTCCCGGGAAAGCGATTCAAGCAATTGGGCGGCTGTCACCCCCTGCTCCCGGTTCATGCGAATGTCAAGGGGCCCGTTTTTCAGGTAGGAAAAACCGCGATCGCCGCAGTCAAATTGGTGGGAACTGACACCCAGATCGGCCAGCAGGCCGTCGATCCGCCCCTTGTCCCGAAGATCGAGCCATGAAGGAAATCCTGTGAATGTTGCACCGATCAACTGATAAGTCCCCCTGGTTTTGACACCGGCCAGCCTGGCTTCACTGGCTTCCAAGGCCTCGCGGTCCCGGTCGGCGGCGTAAAGGCGTCCGCCCTCCCCCAGCTTCCCCAGGATCAGGGCGCTGTGACCGCCGCCGCCTGCTGTCAAATCAATGTAAAGACCGTCCGCCTTGACGGCCAGAGCCTCCACCGCCTCCTGGGCGAGGACAGGCAAATGCCAGGCATCATAGTCCGCGGATGTCATAGCCGGATAGATCCATTTCTGCCAGGGATCCTTCGCTCCCGCTGATCCGGTCGAAGAAGGCCTGTGAGCAGATCTCTATCTTGTCGAACACATCGATGAAGCATACATCTTCACCCGGTTCGACCTGGATGTGTTTCCACAAAAACCCGGGAATTGACATGCGGCCCTGGCCGTCAAACTCGCAGACGGTCGAGGCGCCCAGCACATCGCGCTTCAGCTTTCGGATTTCATAGCCGGTGCTTGAATGGTTGAGTATTTGTTCTTTGATGGCGTCAAACTGCTCCGGGGTGTAAGCGGCCAAATAGCCCTGGTCGATCCCCTGGGTCACGATCAGAACACCGTCCAATTTCTCGCGGACTTTGGCGGGGACAATCACCCGTCCCTTTGTGTCGACCGTATGGGTATAGCGCGCCATGACAAGACTCCTCCTGCTTTGTTGGCTATTCTACCACAAAACACCACTATTATGTCAATAGACACCACTTTTCCCCACCATTCCTTCATTTGTCACATAAAAAAACCGGATTGACTCCGGTTTCCGCATCAATTCCGGCCGGAGGCCGGTGGATTAAAGCGAAAGGTTGGCTTTGTGGTTCAAGGAATAATTGAGCAGGACGCCCAGTAAGAGGAAGTTGGAAATCATGGCGGAGCCGCCGTAACTGATGAAGGGAAGGGGGATGCCTGTGATGGGAAGCAGGCCCACCGTCATGCCGATGTTCTCAATGAAGTGGAAGGCGACGCCTGCGATCAGGGCCACCATGATGTAGGACTCATCCGGTGAACGGTCGGATATCTTGCCCGCCACGCGCAGGGTATGAAAGATGAAGTATATGGCCAGCAAGATAACCAGGCTGGTGCCGATCAGCCCCAGCTGTTCCGAAATAGCCGTAAAGATAAAGTCCGACTCCTTGACGGGGACGCTGACGGACACCCCTGTCCTGTTCCCCGCCAGCCCGCCCGAAGTGACAGCAGCCAGGGACTGCTCGATGTGGTAGGATGCGGATTTATCATAGCCGCGAAAAAGGAAAGTCATGATGCGCTCTTTTTGGGCGGCGTTGAGAATAAACTGCCAGGAGGCGGGCAGGACGGCGAAAACGGTCCCGGTCACGGCCAGGATAATGGTGCGCCAGCGCACGCCCCAGACAAAGGTGGTGCAAAGAAACATGAAGATCAAAACCAGGCTGGTGCCCAGATCCGGCTCGGTAACGATGAAAAGAAAGGGAAGCCCGTAGAGCAGGCCGATCCGCAAAAACCCCTGACCCGCCGACAATTCGCCGCGTTTCATGGCAGCAAAGTCCGGTCCGGCCACCATGGCGACACCGATCTTGGACAGCTCCGAGGGCTGGAAGGATCCAAAGAGCGGGATCCGGATCCAGCTGTCAGCCCCGGCAACGGGGCGGTAGCCGTCGACTTTGACAATCAATAGCAGGATCAGGCTGATCACGTAGACGGCCCCGCCGATCAGCCGCATGGTAGGCGGCTCGAAGAGACAGAGGGTGAAGGCGGCTACAAGGCCTAAAAGAACTGCCGCAATCTGCTTGTAGAAGTTCATGGGGTAATCGAAGATGACTGCCCCGTAGCCTTTGGCAAGGACTGTATTGAGGACAACGAGGCCGATGATGACCAGAGCCAGGACAGGGACCAGCATGCGGTAGTCCAACACTTGAAAGAAAATATCGGCTCTTGATTGCTTCAGATCCTTGCCGGTCCGCTGGATGGCTTCATCGGTCCACTTCATGGGACTGGAGCTCAGGCCTCAGCCGTGTCGGAATCACCGGTGGCCGCAAATTCAGGTATCTGATCCGGCTTGGCTTTCATTTCCGCTATCAGCCGCGCGCGCTTTCCCGCATGGACCCGCACCAAAACCAAGAGAATGGCCGAGCCGACAACCATGACAGCGGACAGCAGCTGTGAGATCCGCAAGGTCTGCCCGAAAGCCACGAAGGTCAGGGAATCGGTGCGCACGCCTTCCACGAAGAAGCGCACGATCCCGTAAAGGAGGAAATAGGTCAGGACAGTAGTCCAGGGACGTTTTTGCCGTTTGTGAACCGCAAGCAGAACAACGAAAATGATCATATTGGCGACAAATTCGTAAAGGAAGGTGGGGTGGACCGGCAGACCGGGGTTGAGACCCGGCAAGGGATTGGCCGGGTCGGGGTTCAGGGCTGCCAGACCCTGGGCCGTCCCCTCGCTGATCATGCCCCAGGGAAGTGAGGTGTTGGTCCCGAAGGCCTCCTGGTTGAAGAAGTTTCCCCAGCGCCCGATGCCCTGGCCCAGCGGGATCAGGACAGCCAGATAATCGAAGATGCGGTGTAGCTTGACCCGCTTGATTCGCGCGGCGATGGCCACCGCCAGCATACCTCCGAGCACACCCCCGTAAAAGGCCAGACCTCCCTGGCGCAAATCGAGAATGGCAGAAAGTGACCCTTTGAACTGATCCCACTCAAAGGCCACATAATAGATTCTCGACCCGATCAGGATCAGGGGGATCATCCACAGGAAGTAGTCCAGGATATCGTCCTGGGAAAAATCGTACCTTTTGGCCCGGATCATGGCGATCACAATACACAGCACCATGGCCAGGGTAAAAATCAAGCCGTACCAGAAGACGGTCAATTGGCGCCCGAACAAGTTGAATGAAAAGGCTTCGCGATTGATGACCAGATTCTCGATACCCAGGCCGGGAAAGGAAACGTGGTAATTCAAAACGTACAGCATGATCTACCTCCGCAGTAGGCTCATTTTATCATACTGCGTGCCGGGCGCGGACGCCCTCGATGTCGCGGGTCATCTGGGCCTTCAGTTCCTCCAGCGAATCAAAGCGACGCTCGTCCCGGACAAAGGACAAAAAGGTCACCTCCACCTCCCGGCCGTAAAGATCCTGGTCAAAGTCATAAAGGTAGGACTCAATCAGCAGCTCCCTTTGGCCGCCATGGACGGAAGGCGCGACTCCCACGCTTGTAACGGCAGGAAAGTCCGCCCCGCCATACCGCACCCGCGTCACATAGACACCGCGCCGGATCAGGGCCGCTGTGGCCGGATACCGGATATTGGCCGTGGGGAAACCGATTGAGGAGCCGATCCGCCTGCCACTGATCACCGTGCCTGACAGGCGGAAAGGCCGCGTCATCAAGGCAGAGACCTGCTCCATCTCCCCCTTGGCCAGAAGGCCGCGGATCCTGGTACTGGAGACCTTGTCACCCTCCCACATGACGTCCCCCACGACCAGGGACCGGAGCGGGTGGGTCGAGCTGTAGGTCTTGAGGAAGCGTGCATCGCCCTTGCCATGCCAGCCGAAATGACCGTCCTGCCCGATGGCGAGGAGCTGTCCGCCCAGCCGGTTCTCCACAATCAGGCGCAGGAAGCCGGACGGAGACAGGTGGAGGAAGTCATCTGTCAGCGGAACCAAAAAGATCTCCCGGACGCCCGCTTCCCCCAAGGCCTTGAGTCTGTCTTCCTCCGACATGATCAAGGTATGGCCGACCGGCTTGCGGTCAAAGCCGAAACCGGTCTCATAGGAAAAGGTCAGGGCGGCGGGAATCAGTCCGTCTTTTTCGCAGGCTTCAATCAGGGCATGGATCAGGGCCTGATGTCCCCGGTGGACACCGTCAAAGACACCCAGGGCGATCCCCCGCCGCTCTTTTTTTATGCCCTCCAAGCCTCGAAAAATTCTTATCATAACGATTCCACCTTTATAATTCCTCCGGCTGCACAAAGACGCGGCGGGCACGAAACCCGTCCTCTCCCCGCCTGCCAACGGCGACCAGGTGGTCCTCCAACAGGCAGGCAAGCCAGCTGTCATCAGGCGGCGGTGACAGCCGGCCGGGAACTGCTTCCGCCGCTTCAAGCCCTTGTTCCGCAATGATAATCGCCCGCCCATAGGCCAGATCCAATGCCTGCGCTCTGCTCAACCGCAGCCTGGGCCAGCCGCAGAAAGCGTCACCGACCGGGTGCAACAAGTCCGTCAAGTCATCCGTCAACTGATCGAGCCGGCAGGCGGAAGATAGATCAAAATGACCTGTGGCCAGGCGTACCAGTGAGGCCGCGTGGCCCGGACAGCCCAGCTCCTCCCCCAGCTTGTCAGCCAGTGAGCGGATATAGGTACCGGAGCTGACGAGAAATTCCACCGCTACCAGGGGGTAGCCGGATTCATCGGCCCGGACGCCCAATAACCCGGCCTCATAAACGGTGACCGGCCGCACAGGCCGCTCAACCTCCTGTCCCTGACGGGCGTAGTGGTAAAGGGGTTTTCCATTGACTTTGACGGCTGAATAGCGGGGGGCCTGCTGGAAGGTAGTGGCGGTCAGGGAGGCCACGGCTTTTTCCAGGTCCTGCGAGGCGCCCATATCCGATTGATCCAGAAAACGGCGCCACAGGGAGGGGCGGCTTGCCTTTTTCGTCGCCTGACCTTCGGGATCCATGGTCGAGGTGGCGTAGCCCAGCCTGATCTCACAGCGGTAGCGCTTGATCCAGTTGAGCATGAAGGTGGCCGCCGCCGTCGCCCGGCCGATACAGACAGGCAGAACCCCCGTCGCGAAAGGATCCAGGGTCCCCGTATGGCCAACGCGCCGGATGCCGTAAAGGCGGCGGACACGCGACACCACATCGGCCGAGGTCATGCCCGCCTCTTTGTTGACAATGAGGATTCCCTCGGCCGGTCCGGTCATTCCCGGGCGCCTTCATTCAGACAGTCTTCGAGCTGTGCTTCCGCTTCCCGGGCCAGGAGTGTTTCCGCCTCTTCCATGGTCAGATCCCCCAGGGTCATGCCGGCTGCCCTGACATGGCCTCCACCGCCAACGCGGCCGGCAAAGGCGGCCGCGTCGAAGCAGCTGTTGGAACGGATGCTGACCCGTATGGATCCGTCCTCCCCTTCAACCAGCAGGAATGCGGCTGCAGCACCTTCGGCTGCCCGGATCTCCGAGGCCAGGTTGGACAGCTCGTCATCGGGGGCGCCCCGCCGGTCCAGCATGGCCCGGGTGGCGTGGGCCAGGAGGATCCTGCCCCTTCCCGCCAGCCGGATGGTCGACAGGATATCTCCCTTGATTTGCAGGCGCTCCACGGTGGTGCGCTCATAAAGATCGTAGTTGAGTTGACTCACATCGATGTCGAAGCGTTCCAGCAGGGCGGCGGCCTGCCTCAGGGCCAGGGGGGTTGTGTTGCTGTAGGAGTAGCGGCCGGTGTCGGTGATGGCGCCCGCCAGGAGCAGGACCGCCATGGTTGAGTCGAAGACGGGCCGGCCCAGGTACAGCTCCAGATCCCAGATCATCCCGAAGACAAGTTCGCTGGTCGAAGAGGCACCGGCGTCAATCAGCTCCAGGTCACCGGCCTCCCCTTCATGGACGTGGTGGTCGATGGCGCCGCGAAGCGGTGTCTTCAAAAAGCAAGCTGCCCGCGCGCCCAGGCGGTCTGCCCCGTGGCAGTCGATGGCCAGGGCAAGATCAAAGACGGGACAGCTGGCAGAATCGTAAAAAAGTAGTTCCTCCAGCCCCGGCAGGTGCTGGAGGGATTCGGGTACCGGCTCGCCGACCACGACGGTGGACGCGCAGCCCTGGAAGCGAAGGGCCCTTGCAAGCGAAACAGCAGCCCCAACCGCGTCGGCGTCCAGGCGCTCGTGGGGGAAGAGGCCGATATGGCCGCCATCGGCGGCCAGGTCCAGCGCGACCTCAAGCAGTCGGTTCCCCGCCTCCCTGGATTGTTTCATCCTTTCCCTCCGTTCGCCCTGAGACGGCTGCCTCATCCTGCTGGCGCACCCGACGGATCAGCTCATCGATGGCTTCCCCGTCGCGGATGCTGCTGTCCTCAATAAACAACAAGCGCGGCACTTTGCGGGACCGGAGCTGGGAGGCCAGTTCGCGCCGCAAAAAGCCGCCTGCTTTTTCAAAGGCATCGGCCGCGCCCTTGCGGGCCTGGTCATCGCCGTAGACACTGTAGTAGACCCGGGCAACCGACAGGTCCCGGGAAAGCTTGACGCTCGTGATCGACACGCTTTCATTGATGCGCGGGTCACGCAGCCTGCGCTGGACAAGTCCGGCCAGGATGCGGCGGATCTCATCGCCCATCCGTTCCGATCGGTTAAACATCCGCCTCTTCCTCCTTCATGGTGTAGAGCTCGATGGTATCCCCCACCTTGATGTCGTTGAACTTCTCCAGGCTGAGCCCGCATTCGTAACCGGCGGCTACTTCCCGCACGTCGTCCTTGAAGCGGCGCAGCGAGGCGAGTTTGGTCTCATAGATGACCACGCCGTCGCGCAGCAGCCTGGCGCTGTCGTTGCGGTTGACCCGGCCGTCGGTGACATAACAGCCCGCGATGGTTCCGACACTGGAGGCGTGAAAGACAACGCGCACCTCCAGGTGGCCCGCCACCACTTCGCGCAAGACGGGACCCACAAGCCCCCGCATGGCGTTTTGGACTTCCTCGATGGCCTCGTAGATGACCCGGTAGGTGCGGATGTCCACATTGGAGGCCGAAGCGATCTGCGCCGCTGTGGCGGCCGGCCGCACATTGAAGCCCAGGATGATGGCATCCGCGACTTCAGCCAGGCGGATATCCGTTTCGGTGATGGCGCCGACTGCCCCGTGGATGACCTTGACCCGGATCTTATCGGTGGACAGATTCTCCATGGAGGAGGTCAAGGCCTCGACCGACCCTTGTGTATCGGCCTTGACAATGATATTGAGGTCGCTCAGCTCCGCGTCGCCCATGCGGTCGAAGAGGGTATCAAGCGACATCCGCGAGCTTTGGCGCAGCGCCGTCTCCCGATCCTCTTCCCGGCGGCGGTCGACCAGATCGCGCGCCACGCGTTCGTTTTCGACCTGGTAAAGGATGTCCCCCCCCTCGGGAACAGCTCCCAAACCGACGATCTCGACCGGGGTCGAGGGGCCGGCGGAATCAATCTGCTGGCCGCGGTCGTTGTACAGAACCCGGATGCGGCCGACCGTGCTGCCCACGACCACCGCGTCGCCCTGGTGCAGGGTGCCGCGCTGGATCAAAATCGTGGCCAGGGGGCCGCGCGTCGGATCCAGCTTGGCCTCGATCACTGTGCCCTTGGCCTGGCGTGAGGGGTTGGCGCGCAAGTCCAGTACATCGGCGGTGAGAAGAATCATCTCCAATAGCTCGTCCATGTTCTGGCCCATCTTGGCCGAGACCGGCACGATGGTGGTCTGGCCGCCCCAGTCGGAATCCATGAGGCCGTATTGGGAGAGTTCCCGTTTGACCCGGTCGATGTCTCCTTGCGGCTTGTCGATCTTGTTGATGGCGACAATGATTTCCGTGTTGGCTGCCCGGGCGTGGTTGATGGCCTCGACTGTTTGCGGCATGACACCGTCGTCGGCCGCCACCACCAGGATGGCGATGTCGGTGACCTGGGCGCCCCGGGCGCGCAGGGTGGTGAAGGCCTCATGGCCGGGGGTATCCAAAAATGTGATGGTCCGGCCGTCCACCTTGACCGAGTAGGCCCCGATGTGCTGGGTGATGCCGCCCGCCTCGCCCTCGGTGACCGAGGATTTACGGATGTAGTCCAGGATGGAGGTCTTGCCGTGGTCGACGTGGCCCATGACCACGACAACCGGCGGCCGCGAAACCAAATCTTCCTCCAAGTCGGCCGTATCGTCAAAGAGGATGTCTTCTTCAGTGATCTCCACCAGCCGCTCACTGGTAATCCCGAACTCGGATGCAATGATCTCTGCTGTTTCAAAATCGATTTCCTGGTTGATGGTGGCCATCATACCCAGAGCCATCAGCTTCATGATGACATCGGCCGTGGTCTTCTTGATGGCTTCAGCCAGTTCCTTGACTGTCAGGGTAGAGGGCAAAGTCACTTTGGTCAGCTGCGCGACGGGACGTTTGGGTTGCTCCGCCACAGGTTCAGCTGTACGCGGACGGCGCCGCCTGCTCCCGCGGCCTGCCGCATCCTGTTGCTCACGGCGGCTGCGGTCCCGGAAGTCCTCCGCCCGCCGGTCCCGGCCTTTCTGGCTTCGGCGGGTCGCGGCACCCGGCTTTTGGGCTTCGGCCTCCACGACCGGCTCAACTGCAAGCGGCGCAACTGCCTGTGGCCGCACCCGGGGCGGCGCCGTTGCAGGACGCGGCGGCCGCCGGTCCTCCCTGGCGGGCCGCTTGGGCTGGCGCTCAACCGCCGGTGTATCCCGGTCGGCTCCGACATAACTGCCGCGCTGGGCACGCAAGGGTTTGCCGTCTTCCGTGATCAGGGGCCGCGGCCGCGAGGCCACCGGCGCCACCGGTGCCACGGGGACAGGCTCGGTCACCCGTTCCGTGATGGGCAGGGACCGCTCGGCCACACTCAAGGGCTTGCGCCTGACAGGCTCTTTTTTGACCGGCTTTGGTTTTTCAAACTTTTCAACAGCGGCTGCCGGCTTGATCTGTACCGGTTTTTCAGCTTCCTTTTTTACAGATGGTTTGGTCTTCACAGGCTCCGGCACCGTTTCTTCCCTGGCTTCAGGTTCAGCTTCCGCTTCGGTTTCCCGAGTTTGGACAAGTTCAGCAACTTCCTCGACGACAGGCTCTGCCACTTCAGGCTCAGGCTCAGGCTCTGGTTCAGGTACCGGCGCGGGTCTCGGCTTTTTGACGATCTTGATGACCCCCGGGATGACCTTGCCCGAGATACCTTGCATATCAATCGTGGATGGCACCGGCAGGTCTTTCAGATCCTGGCCGGGTGACGGAATGTCCGGCTCCGGCTCTTCCGCAGGGGCAAGCGGAACGGCTGCCTCTTCCGGCTCCGAAACCAAATCGGGGGTCCCGAGTTCCTTTTGCCGGCGCGGCAGTTCTTCTTCCGTTATAAATCCCGACATGAGCCCTGAATTTGCTTCTTCTCTTTTTGCCATCCTCAGCTCATTCCTCCACTCTTGCGGCAGCAACCGCCTGATCGATCCCGATCCATATCTGATCCGGCACCGGGCATCTTAACGCCCGTTGCAGTGATTGTCTTTTTTTTGCCCGTTCCACACAGGCCGTCCGCAAACATAAATAGGTACCCCTGCCCGGCAGTTTTTCCAGGGCATCGATCCAAACGCCATCCTTCCACGCCACAAGGCGCCAAAGATCCGTTTGCAAAAATGATTCCCGGCATCCGACGCACATTCTCAAGGGCTCTTTTTTCAAGCTTCCGGTTCCTCCAGCGAATCAAGGGTGCTCTCCAGCATATCCAGGTAGCTGACCGCCGACTTTTCGTCCGTGACAAGGACCTCGTCCGCCTCAGCTTCCACCGGGCTGACGTTTTCTTCCGGCTGATCGCCGCGTCCGGCCTCATCGGCTGCCACGGCTTCTTCAAAGTCGGGCATCCAGGCAGATTCCAGCATCTCCCGGTACTGTGTCTCACTCTTGATATCAATACGCCACTCGGTCAATTTGGCAGCCAATCTTGCATTTTGCCCTTCCTTGCCGATGGCCAGCGACAGCTGGTGATCGGCCACAATCACCCGGGCGCTTTGCTCCTCCTCATCCAGGACCACCCGGATGACGCGCGCGGGTGACAGGGCACTGGAAATGAACTCCGTGATATCCGGGTCCCACTCAATGATGTCGATCTTCTCGCCGTTGAGCTCCGTAATAACCGACTGGACCCGGGTTCCCCGCTGACCGACACAGGCTCCCACCGGATCGATGTTGGTATCGTGACTGGTGACAGCCATCTTGGTCCGTGACCCGGCCTCCCGGGCAATGTTGACGATCTCAACAATCCCCGCCCCGATCTCGGGCACTTCCTGTTCAAAGAGGCGGCGCACCAAACCCGGATGACTGCGCGACACCATGATGATGGGCCGGTGGTCGCGCTGATCCACCTTCATGATGAAAAAGCGCATATGCTTTTTGAAGGTATAGTTGTCAAGCCTTGACTGCTGGTTATAAGGCAGGACAGCCTGGGCCCGCCCGATGTCGACCAGGACTTCATTGCGGTCCCGGCGCTGGACGATGCCACTGGCCAGGCCCCCGACCCGGCCTGAGAATTCATCGTGGATGCGGATCTTTTCGGCCTGTGCCAGTTTCTGGTTGATGACGCTCTTGGCCGTCTGCGCCGCCAGCCGCCCGAAGTGGGAGGGGTCGACTTCGCGGACCAGCTGGTCGCCCAGTTCCAGATCCCCGGACAGGGCATGGGCCTGGTCCAGTGACAGTTCGCTGTTGGG
>JAAZGN010000042.1 GCA_012511185.1 Clostridiaceae bacterium | reverse complement strand
GTGGGAGACCGTACGAGTTCGAGTCTCGTTGGCCGCACCAGCTGACAGCCACTTGTTGTTTCGGGGTGAACCGGGACGGCAAGTGGTTTTTTAGTACAATGTTGCGGGGAGGGCATGTCCGCCGATGGACCGTTATTCATGGTACAGGGAACAGGGAATCAGCCGGGAGGTCTTCGACCTCTCGGAGATGGCCATGCAAAAAACACAAAAGGCCAGGGCGGGAATCGAGCTGGTTCGCGAGAAAAGACAGCTTGAAATGCTGGCTGCTTTTAAGAGTGCGGGCGTTTCGGAAAGTGCCTTCACTTTCAAGACGGGCTACGGCTATGATGACCTGGGCCGGGACCAGACGGAGGCCGTGTTGGCGCGGGCCTTCGGCGCAGAAGACGCCCTGGTCCGGCTCCAGTTCAATTCAGGCACCCAGGTCCTGGTCACCTGTTTGCGGGCCTTGCTGGTACCGGGCGATGAACTCCTGATCGCGACCGGAAAACCCTACGATTCACTGCTCCCTACCCTGGGACAGCCTCCGGCTCACGCTTCCCGGCTCAGCCTTACAGCCCGGGGTGTCCAAATCCGGCAGGCCGACCTGCTGCCGGGTGGAGAGCCGGATCTTGACAGGATCCGATCCATGGTCGGGCCGTCGACGCGCCTTGTTTATGTACAAAAGTCGAGGGGCTATTCGGAACGGCCCGCCTTGCTCAATGAAGACATCCGCAGGATTGCCCAAACGGTCAAGGAAGTGGAGCCCAAAGCCATTGTCTTTGTCGATCATTGCTACGCAGAGTTTGTTGAGCCGGCGGAGCCTCTGGCTTCTGGTGCCGATCTGATCGCGGGTTCCCTGATCAAGAATCCCGGTTCAGGGATCGCGCCCGGCGGCGGTTATGTGGCGGGTCAGGCCGGCCTGATTGAGGAAATTGGCGAGGCCATGACAGCAGTAGGTGTCGGCCGGCACGTGGGACCCTCCTTGGGGATGACCCGTCTGCTCCTGCAAGGGCTCTACTTTGCGCCGACCGTTGTCGCGGCGTCCATGCAGGGCGCGGTCCATCTCGCTTCTCTTTTCAGCCTGGCAGGCTACCAGGTTTTCCCTTCAGCCGGGGAGGAACGCGGTGACATCGTTCAGCTTGTTCGGCTGGGCTCGCAGGAAAAACTGGAACTCTTCTGCCGGGCCATCCAGGCGGCTTCTCCCGTTGACGCCTTTGTGACGCCCATTCCCGGTCCCATGCCGGGCTACGACTGCGACATAATCATGGCTTCGGGGTCATTTATCCAGGGTTCAACCATCGAGCTGTCCGCGGATGGTCCCATCAGGCCTCCCTACGACGCCTTTGTCCAGGGGGGGCTCACCTTCGACCACGCCAGGCTGGGTGCCATGAAGGCTCTTGAAGCGGTGGGTGCGGATGCTTAAGGCCAAAGAAAAAGACAAGGGAGCCGGCCAGGTGACCGATGAATTGCGGGCCAGACGCGATGCCTCGGTCAGGAAAAGGCGGATACGGTATCTGGCAGTCGCCCTTCTGGTCATCGCGACCGCTTCTTACGCGGTCTGGTCCATTCTATTTGTCATGACCCGCGGGGACGAGGAAATCCGCCTTTCTTTTATCAGACAGGGCTCCATTGACCTGTCAACCAGCTGCCCGCTTATTTTCCTGGATAACAGCACCGCCGTGCTGTCTCCTTCTGATGGTGTGGTGGTTCCCCTGCTTGCCGACGGGGAACGGGCTGCCAAAGACGCGGTTTTGGCTTTGATCGTTCCGTCCGACAAGGAAGCGGAGGCCTTCCTCTATCGAGAGGCTAAAGAAGCTTACGAAGCCAGGCTGTTTGTCTTGAGCGGATTTGCCGATCTTGTCCGTTTTCAGTCGCCCCGGTCTCCTTCGGACAGCCGTATGCGTGTGGCCATCCAGGCCATGACTGACCTGGACGGCAGGTCCGGGATTAAATCTCTATATTACGGATCAGAAAGAATAAGGCATGAGTTTGAGCTGGCCCGTTCCGAGTCAGCCCTCTTTGCGGTGGAGGATGAGGAACTGGAGCGGCGGTCGAATGAATGTGACAGCATGCTTGCTTATCTGCAAGCCGACCCCCGCACCCTTCTCCTGCGGGCCCCTGTAGCCGGGGAAGTATGCTTTACGGTTACGGACCTGCCCGCGCAGGATACGATCTGGCAAGAAATGGGTCGTGAAATGGAGGAGCTGCCCCTTCGCTGGGCAGAGGTTCCGGTTATACGCGATGATCTGCGTTACACACGGGTCAGCCAGGGTGAAAAGATTGCCTCGATCAGCCGCTTCAGCGGGGTGAACGCTGCCACTTGCCTGGACAACGAAACAGCGGACATGCTCTCCATTAAACAGGGGGGCCGGATCGATCTGGTCGATTCAGCCGGTGGCCTCAGTCTTTTGGGCTGCAGGGTAGAAAGGGTGGAGAAGATCGGACCGGGCCGTTTGTATCTCTTTGTCTGCGACGATTCGACTTGCACTTTTCCACGCTATGCGGCCATGGCCGAGGTCAAGCTGGTTGCGGGCCAGTCAAGTGGTCTGCGCGTCCCTCTGGCGAGTTTGTTTGATCTGGACGAAAAGACTCAAAGCGCAAGCCTGCGATATGTCAAGGGCGGCGTAACGCAGACGCTTGAAGTGGAGCTTGTCGCCAGGGATGAACAATACGCCCTGATTCGCTCCAAAGAGGAGGAGCGGCCGCTTCGCGAGGCTGATCTTTATGTTGCCAACCCTTGGACTACAGCGGACGGACAGCTGATTGATTAGAAAGAAAGTGTAGAAGTGAGTCCTTTGAACGTGAATCCAGACAGATCAGAAGCGATTGGCCGGAAGCTGGAAGAAGTAAGTCAGTCGATCCGAACGGCGGCACGCCGGTCGGGGCGTACCCCCGAGGAGGTTCGTCTGGTTGCCGTCACCAAGAATTTCCCGGCAGAAGATATTGAAGCTGCCTTTCTTCACGGTCAGCGGGTCTTTGGAGAAAACAGGGTACAGGAACTCGTCACCAAAGTGGCGGAGCTTGCCGGCAGAATCGACTGCGAGTGGCATATGATCGGGACGCTCCAGACCAACAAGATCAAGTATCTTGCCGGCCTGGTCTCCCTCATTCATTCCGTTGACAGCCAGCGTTTGCTTGAAGCCATCCAGCGCCGTGCCGAGCGTATGGACATGGTGCAGAATATTCTTTTGCAGGTGAATGTCTCGGGGGAGGGTACCAAGCACGGCTTTCAACCTTCTGACCTGGATGCTCTTCTGGAGGGGCGGGATCGCTATGCCAACATCAGGATCTGCGGTCTCATGACTATGGCGCCCTTCTACGATGATCCGGAACGGGCCAGACCGGTGTTTGCAGGGCTTCGCAACCTGCGGGACCAGCTATCCGTGCGCCATGCCATGCCGGAACTGATTGAGCTGTCCATGGGCATGACAGGGGACTACAAACAGGCCATTGCCGAGGGCGCCACCCTGGTCCGGATCGGCAGTGCCATTTTCGGTCAGCGAACCCCCTGAACCGTATCATAGTAACAAGTTGATGACAGACACATGACAGTTTACCGCTTTCATTGAAAGCCGCCTGTCTTGTCCTTATAATGAACAAACAAAGGCGCGGCACATCAGGGCGTTTACCCTTGTTTCGTTTCAAGGCGGCCAGCGGGAATCAGGGAGATAGCGATGAGCAATTTTTTGAATAAACTGTTCGGAAGGACGGATGACGATTACGACGATTACGAGGAGATGGATTCTTACGATCTTTATCCGCGTGAAGAATCGCTGCCCGTGGAGCGCGCTTCCGCACCACGGGAAATGAGACAGAAGCGCCCCAGCGAGCGGACGGTTCCCTTTCCAGGCGCCAAGCAAGGCGTGGACAATACGGTTGTCCTTGTGGAGGCTTTTGACATTGATACCGCCTGGCCGGTCTGCGACCATGTCAAGCAGGGCCGCACCGTTATCTGCAACACGGAACGGCTCTCGCCCGATATACGCATTCGTTTCCAGGATATCGTTTCAGGCTCCGCCTACGCCATCGGCGGGCTCCTCCAAGCTGTTTCCCAGTTTATCTTTGTCTTCGCCCCCTCTACGACCCGCATCGATTTCGATGATGGCCGCCTGGCTTTCAGCTCGCTTCGCAACGCCAGCCGCGAGCCAGCCATGTCAGGGCTGGTGAACGATCGCGATTCGAGACACCAGGCACGCTGAAATGGAAAGAAAAGCAATCTCCTGCGAGCGGGTCCTGATCGGCCTTGACGTCGGGGGCAGCATCACCAAGATCGTGGGCTTCGGCAAAGGATCCCTGCTTCACGAGGCCAGGGTCCGGGCCAATGACCCCATCGCATCTGCTTACGGAGCCTTGGGGAAATTTTTGACCCTCAATGAACTTCGCATTGACCAGATTGAGTCCATTCATGCGACGGGCGTCGGTGCTTCCTATCTGGACGGCCGGTTGATGGAGTGTGAAACCCTTCTTGTGCCGGAATTCGATGCGGTCGGTCTCGGTGGTCTCTATGCTGCCTGTGTCGACCGCGCCATTGTTGTCAGTATGGGCACGGGAACCTCAATCGTTTATGCCGACCACAAGGAGATCCGCCATATCATCGGATCCGGTGTTGGCGGGGGAACCCTGCTGGGACTGGCGCAGGTTATCTTGAATGTCCGCGATTTTGAAAGTGTCGGGGAGATGGCAGGGCAGGGTGATCTGCGCAGAATTGACCTGACAGTGGGCGATATCTCACGCTACGAAATACCGGGGCTTTCAGATGACACCACCGCTTCCAATTTTGGCAAGGTGGGTGACCACGCAACACAAAATGATCTGGCCATGGGCATTGTCAATCTTGTCTTTCAATCCGTGGGAACGGACGCTGTCCTTGCGGCCAGACTCGAAAAGGTTTCAAAAATTGTCTTCACTGGGAATTTGCTCCACGTGGGTAAGGGGCGGGATGTTCTGGCTGATTTTTCCGAACTCTATTCGATCGATATCCTGATTCCCGAGCAGGCCGAATACGCGACGGCACTCGGCGCTGCCCTCTACGAGCCGGACTGAAAAAACGCCGCTCCGTTGGTTGGGGGCGGCGTTTTCTGGTGTCAGCTTCTCTCGTTACTGGGACTTGGACTGAATGAAGCGGTCAATCGATGCGGCCGCTGTCTTGCCTGCGCCCATGGCCAGGATGCCGGTCGCCGCCCCCGTGCCGGCGTCGCCGCCAGCCCAGACGCCCTCTTTGGTAGTTGCCAGCGTTTCCTCATCGATGACAACACCACCCCAGGG
>JAAZGN010000007.1 GCA_012511185.1 Clostridiaceae bacterium | reverse complement strand
GAGCCGGCGTAGGCGCCCACAAAGTCGACATGGGCCAGGATGGGGACCTGGATGTCCGGGTCCCCGGCCAGCATCTGGAGGGCGCCGTGGCCGACGGTGTAGACATTGAGCATGAGGCTGTTGGCTCCGTACTCGATGGCGCGCAAGGCATTGTCCCTGATTTTATCCGCCCGGTCGGTTATGTTAACCGAGTAGAGCGTGTGCTCGCCTGTCTCCTCAAAGACCCTCTTCTCCATGGCCATAAACTTAGTGACACGCTCTTTGAGTGGGCAAAAAGACTCGTCAGCCGGCAGTAGTTCGTCGTCCTTGATAATGTCTATACCGCCTTTGGCGGCCTGATAGAATATTTCGGCGCCCGCGTCGGGCACCTCATAGATGGCAACTACTTTGGCGCCGAACCGCTTCTGCTTTTCAAACGAGTCGGCACCCACCTTGATCCAGGTGCCGGTCGTCTGTTCGGAAGCGGTGGCCAGGGTCAGCCGCTCGACATTACTTGTCTTGATGCGCATCTGGAAGGTTCCGATAATATAGTCTTCGCTGAAGGCCACTTCGGGAAAGGCGTGCGCTATGTTTTCGATCTCAAGTTTTTTGATCATGGTTGCTCTCCTGCTAAATCTCGATATTGCTGAAGACTTCGTCGAAGGCCTTCAGGGATTCGGCGATGGTCCCGCTGTTGTCGGCCATGCTGGTATAGATCCGGCTGCCGGCAAGGGTGATGACCCCGTTAGCCGTGAGGGCCGCGCCGAATTCTTCAATGCTGTGCTGGCGCTCAGGAATCTTCTTGAAGATGTCAGAGTCCTGAACCGACAGGTACATGACACCGGACACCTCGAAGTGCACGATGGAACCGGTATTCCAGGTTACGAAGGGCAATTTGTATTTGTCGATCAGGGCCTGGATGCCCGTGCAAAGCTTGTCGCCGTTCTCCCCGGCTTTCCTGGCCGCATCCTGCTCAATGATTTCCTTGATGGCGAAATAGCCGGCTGCGCAGCTCATGACCTCCTCCCGGCCCCCGACGCCGCCCGCCATGGGGAAACCGCCAGAAACGATTTTGCCGAAGACCGTCAAGTCGGGGATGACATTGAAGTAACCGGCCGCACCTCCCGGGCCGACACGGAAGGCTGAAACCACCTCATCGAAAATCAGAAGGGCCCCGAACTCATCGCAGAGTCCACGCGCCTTGGCGCAATAGTCAAAGGGCATTATGCGTGTGCCGCTTTCGGGCCCGATGGGCTCCAGGATCACCTCAATTACCTTGTCCGTGACCGGCTTGTAGTTGCTTCCCAGGAGAGTGGGGCCTCCGGCCTGCAGGTAATCAACATAGCGGTTGCCGTCCACATCGAAAAGATAGGGGCCTTCCGCCTTGTCAATGGCGAGCGGGAAGGGGTAGTTGAAGGCCAGGTTGTGCTGGACACCTCCGGGGATATATTGCCTGGCCTCTGAAATGATCTCTTTAGCGCGCTTGCAATTGTTGTCGAAATAATCCATGTAGCGGGCCATGGCCTCCGTCTTGATGGGGTAGAGTTTATCATTGATGAGCCTGTCCATCCTGGCCGCGATATTCTGAACATCCGGCCATTTGGAAATATTGTACTGTGCTTTCATGGTTCTTTCTTAATCCCCCCTGTCTTTAATTTATTTTCGGGTTTGGTTTCTTTGGCCAGGAGCATGAGACCTATACACAAGGCGCTGATGGCGGTCATGAGAATCATGATGCTGAGGTGGTTGGCTCCGAATAGCGATGCGATGCCAAGGAAGATCACGCCACCGACGTTGCCCGCGAACATGAGCAGGCCCTCGCTGGTCCCTTCCGACACGGGGTAGGCTGCTTCGGCCGCAAAGGTCGGGACAACCGGGGCGCTGCCGATGGTAAAGAAGCCGTAAAGGAGGCCGGAAGCCAGCATGCCCGGGAAACCGTTCAAAAGTATGAAGAGCCCGAATCCGATGACTCCCGCGATGTTGCAGACGATCATATAGGGCAGGCGCCGATGGCGCTTGTCCCTGTCGGAAAAGGCGGAGATAACCAGGCTACCGGCGATCAGGATGGCGACCCCCACAATGCCCGCGCCGGTGGGATCAACCTTGCCTCCCGTCATGGAACTGATGATGGGCTCAATCATGGTGAAGAAGGTGTTGAAAACACCCAGCATGAGGAAGAAGACTACCAGGATGATCAGGAAATATTTGCGCTTCATGACGATCCGGAAACCTTCCTTGAAGCTGGCACGATGGGCATCTTCTTCGGAGCAGGGCGGCGTGGGCGGTTTTTCCTTGGCAAAAACCAGGAAAAGAGCGGCGCCTACCGTAGCGGCAATGCCGTAGATAAGCAGGATGGTCCGGATGGCCATACCCCCATCGAGTAGCAAAGGCGTCAGTAGAGGGCCGGTGCCCATACCCAGGTAATTGGCCAGAAGGCCGACCCCGTTGGCAGTGGCCCGCTCGTTTTCCGGAAACCATTTGCCAGCCACCAGGCCGGGGGCGTTGAGGATGAAAGGCTGGGCGATGGCAAAACCGACCGTCATGACCAGGACCACCGTGTAAAGGTCGGGCAGATGCGCCATATCGACTCCCAGCATTTCGCAAAGGCTCTTACTCCACTCGCGTTTTTTCACGTTGTAAAGGAAGGTCAGGCTGGCGTCGTCCCGGGTCGTTTTGAGAGTACCCGACGCCCGGTAAGTCAGGTATTGCTGGGCATCCACCCATTTGTAGATCTTCGTGTAAAAGCCGGGCTCGTTTTCTTTCACCCAAAGATACTTCCAGCCCGGGTCCTTGGCGCTGCCTGATACGGCCCCCGTGATACGCAAATAGCGCAGCACCCGGATCAGATTCAATCCCTCGACCCTGAACCCCCGGCACATGCTATCCTCAAACTGCTTATTGGCGCGTGTGTCCATGCAGCTCATGGAAGGCCGCAGCGGCTTGCCGGACTCATCCAGCTAAACGACCGTCTGCATTTGCGAACAAAAAGAGATGCCCTTAATTTCTTGGGGAGCGGTCCCTGTGTTTGCGAGCAGCTGACGGGTGGTTTTACAAATGACCGACCACCATTCCTCAGGATTTTGCTCGATGCCGCCGTTTTCCAGGACATTGAGCGCGTAGGTTCCTACTTCCCCGGTCAGAAACCGGACGCTGTCTTCTTTGGAGATTTCGAACAGACATGTTTTTAGGCCTGTTGTGCCGGCATCATAGGCGATAACCTTCATCTTCCACCGCCTTTCCGAAGCACTGCTGCGTTTTGATTTGTTCTGACGAGAATAGGTTTGTTTCGACGTCTCTTCTTTGTTGCTTTTCACTATACTTGTATCTATTTTTAGTGTCAAGTCCAAACATTTACTCCGCTTTTTCCGTGTTCATGTTGTATAATACAGTCATGCTTTATTCAAGACGAGAATTGAACAAGATCGAATCCCGCAAACGTATTTTGAAAGCGTCGCGAAAACTGTTCTCCACACAGGGTTACGAAGACACCATGATCGAAGAGATTGCCCGCAGGGCCAAGGTCTCCAAGGCCACGGTCTACAACTATTTCCCCAATAAGGAGAGCCTGCTGATCGGTATCGTCGACGAAGTCGCTGACCGGGTGGAGGAATTACTGGAAACCAATCTGGATGATTGCCCAGACAGCTTGTGCAAATTGCGCAGGGTATTGGAAGAGATTGTTGAGGCCAGCCTCCAATATCCCAGCCTGTCCCGCCGCATCGCCTGGCTTCATTCTGATCAGGAGAGCACCCTGTTTGGCAGATGGGAGCAAATGACTGCTCTTCTGAAGAAGCTGATCCTTGCCTCGCAAGGAGAAAATCTCCTCAAACCGGATGCCGACGCTGACGAAATCCTCGACGTGGTCATGGGCGTCTATCTGATCGCCCTCTTCCAATGGGCCCCCCTGGACATCAGGACACCGGGCCTGTTACACAATAAACTGACCGGCACCTTTGACTCTCTGATGCGCCCTTATTTTCGTCTGCCTGCTACTTGATCAGGGCGGACATGACCTTGAATTCCGGAGTCCCTGCAACTTTCAAAAGGTCAAAGACCGCTGTCTCCGTGTTGGTGATCACCGCTCCCATGGAGCGGATCAGATCCAGCCCATTCATGTGATTGATCCGGGTCCTCGCTGTCACCGCATCGCCGACCAGGAAAACCTGGTAGCCGTCACCCAAAAGATCCCGGGCTGTCTGAAAGACGCATACATGTGTTTCCATTCCCGCAATCAAGATCTTTTTCCTGCCCAGCCGGCCCAAGGCTTCTTTCACCTGATCCGTATAGGCTGTGAAGCTGTTTTTGGTAAAAAGGCGGTCTTCATCGACCCAATCCAGAAGCTCCGGCACTGTCCGCCCTAGACCCTTAGGATATTGTTCTGTGACAAGGACGGGAAAATCCATTTCCGCCGCCGCATGAATCAGTATTCTGCTGTGATGAATTACCTGATCCTTGTCGTTCATGACCCGGGCCAGCCGGTCCTGGATGTCGACGACCAACAAAAGGGTCTCATCCCTGTTCAATGTATACTTATCCATGAGATCCTCCTGACTGTATAATTCTACCAGACTGAAAATAAAGGAGCACAGCATGCGAGCAAGTACAATCAGCCGTGACCGGGCCCTTGAGCTGTTGAAACAATTCAACAAAGAAGCTTTCCATATCGAACACGCGCTGACCGTTGAGGCGGTCATGGCTTATATGGCCGAAAACCTGGGCTACCGTGAGGAAAAGAACTACTGGGCTCTGGTGGGCCTGCTCCACGACATCGACTTCGAACAATACCCCGACAAGCACCTTGAGCATACGCCTCAAATCCTCCGCGAGGCCGGTGTGGATGAGGACATGATCCGCTCCGTTGTCAGCCACGGTTACGGAATCTGTTCCTATGTCGAGCCACAGCACCAGATGGAGAAGGTTCTCTTTGCCATCGACGAATTAAGCGGTTTGATTGGCGCCGCTGCCCTGGTCCGTCCTTCCAAAAGTGTGTCGGATATGGGCTTATCCAGCATTAAAAAGAAATTCAAGTCTAAAGGTTTTGCCGCCGGCTGCGACCGGGATACCATTCAAAAGGGGGCGGATTCCCTGGGATGGACTCTCGACGAGTTGATTGACAAGACCCTGGAGGCCATGCAGGCGACCGAGGAGGAGATCCGGGGGAAATTGTTAAATGCTGGACCTTAAGTGGCCAAAAGGAAGGTTCCCCTTTAGTGGCCGCTGGCTAAACGATTTAAAATGGAAAAAAGCGGCTTGTTCCTTTTGTACAGTTTCGTGAACACACGGTAGTTTTTCGCATAATCCTCTTTTTTTTCCGGATCGGGCTTGTAGATCGCCGGTTCCGGCAGCATGAGCTTGGCGCCCGCTGCCGGGGGAATCTTATCCATGGCCGTGGCCATCAGCACCGCCGCACCCAGAGCACCCGCGTTTTGAGGATTGGGGAAAACACCGATTTCATGCTCCAGAATATCCGCCAGAATCTGACAGATAACCGGCGCGTTGGTGATGCCGCCACAGACCCAGATGGTACCGGACACCGGCAACTTATGCTGGTGAGCCTCCATCATCAATCGGCAGTGAAAAGCGATACCTTCAACAACAGACCGGATCAACTCCGATTTGCCCGTCTCCAGACCAATGTTGAAGAAGCTGGCCTTGGCGTTTGCGTCTTCGAAGGGGCAGCGGTTGCCATGCAGCCAGGGGGCGAAGACCACCCCGCCGCTGCCAGCCGGTACCCGGCTGATCACCTCACACAGATAGTCGTAAAGGCTCCGGTAAATGCACTCAAGAGATTCCATTACCTGCTTCTTTTCCAGGTAAATAGGGTCTGCTGAACCGTTAACTACCGGACGGAATCGGCCTCATGAATGCGAATGAGAGGCGGTAAAACCTCCAAAAAAGCGTCCGGGAAATGAGGTCAAAAAGATCTCTGAGGATCTTTTGCAGGT
>JAAZGN010000041.1 GCA_012511185.1 Clostridiaceae bacterium | reverse complement strand
GCCGCCTCCAGAATTTTTTTCGTCGACCGGTAGTTTTGCTCCAGGCGGACAACGGTGCATTCAGGGAAGTCCTTTTCAAAATCGAGGATATTGCGGACTGTAGCGCCGCGGAAAGAGTAGATGGATTGGTCGTCATCACCGACTACACAAAGATTGTGGTGGCCGGAAGACAAAAGGCGGACCAGCTCGTATTGCACCATATTGGTGTCCTGGTATTCATCAACCAAGATGTACTGGAAACGCTCCCGGTAATGGTCCAGGATAGCCGGGTGTTCGCGGAAGAGCCGCAGAGTCTCCGTCAGGATATCATCGAAATCCATGGCGTTCTTGTCAAAGAGTGATTTTTGGTAAGCCACGAAGAGCTCCGACCACTGCTTACCGAAAATACCGTAAGAAACGACCGCATCAACCTTGTCAGGGGTCATATCCGAGTTCTTGAAATGGCTGATCCGCTTCAGGGCGTCGGCAGGTGACAGCATCCGCTCGCTGATTCCCATTGATTTCAAAACCCCGGCCATGACCCGTTTCTGGTCGTAGCTGTCAAAGATGGAAAAGCCCGGCCGGAAACCGATTAATTCCGCATGACGGCGCAGGATCCTCAGCATCATGGCATGAAAGGTCCCGATCCAGCTGCCACGGCTTTCGGGCCCGATCAGCTGAATGACACGCTCCCTCATCTCATCGGCCGCCTTGTTGGTGAAAGTAATGGCGAGAATCCTGCCGGGATGAACCCCCTTCTCCCTGATCAGCCAGGCGACCCGCCTGGTTACGACGCGCGTCTTACCCGACCCCGCACCTGCCAGGATTAAAAGCGGACCCTCCGTCGTGAGAACAGCCCGCTCTTGTTCCGGATTGAGTTGTCTTAGGAGTCTTCTGTCTGTCCCTGGTTTTTCTTCCAACAAATTAATACTCCGGCTCCAGCAAACCATAATCGCCGTCGTGACGTTTGTAAACAGCGCTTACCCGCCCCGTGTCCGTCGACAGGAAAAGCAGGAATGAATGGTCCAGCAGTTCCATCTGCAGGACCGCTTCATCCGGTGTCATTTCCGTGATCGTAAATGCCTTTCGGCGGATGATACGAAACTCATCCTCTTCGTGCCGCTCTTCTCCCCCGGCCTCCTCGTGCTCGAAGTAGGCTTCCATGTATGAGTAATCTTTCATGCGCTTTTTCATGCGCGTTTTATTTTTCCGGATTTGTCCTTCCAGGTTGTCGATTGCCTGCTCGACAGCCGTCATGGCTTCAGGCGCGACGGATTCTGCGCGAAAATACAGGGCTTGAATCTTTAAGGTGACCTCCGCACGCACAAAAGCGCCCTCAGGCGGGAGCTTGACTTCAGCTCTGGCGCTGTCATCAAAAAAGCGCTCAATCTTGGACATTTTTTGTTCGATGGCCGCCCTTAGGATGTCATTGATACGCATATCGAGACCGAGGATTTCAACCTTCATAATGGAGCTCCTTTCGTTATTTCAAGTTCGCAAAACCCAAAATAACATGTTTTGTTTATTATACAGGATTGATCTAAACTAGGAATCGGTAGATGATACGAAAACCAGCACGGAGGTGCCACGCATGAACAGGAAAATCCAGCATCTGACTTGGAGAGCCATCCTTCTCGCCATCCCCGGCTCCATATTAATCACCGCATCTTCCACCTATGTCGCGCTTCATGCCAGCGCCCTCCCCTGGCCGACCATTTTTGTCGCAGTTCTCTCCTTCGCTGCCATGCGCCTGCTCGGTAAAAGCGATATCAACGAAATCAATGTCGCGGCCACAGGCATGTCAGCCGGCGCCATGGTAGCGGGCGGTCTCGTCTTCACCCTGCCGGGTCTTTTTATCTCGGGGATATGGAAGGTCGGCGATAAGGAAGTCACGGCGCAGGCGTTTATCAGGCAGCACTTTCCTGTGGTGCTTCTGATCGCGCTGGCAGGTGTCCTCATGGGCACCGCCCTTTGCTGGATGTTGCGCAAGCGCAACATTGAGCAGCAGGCGCTCTCCTATCCCATCGGCAAGGCGGCTGCCTCCACCCTGTCAGCCGGCAAGGCCGGCGGGTCCCAGGCCCTGATTCTTTTCATCAGCCTGGTCGCGGCAGCTGTACTCACCCTCTTGCGTGACCAGTTCGGACTCTTTCCCGCCATGGTCTCCTTTTCAATCGTCGCCATCCCTTTTACCTTTTCCATGTCGCCCATGGCAATCGGTATTGGAGGCATGATCGGGTTTTCCTCGACTCTCTATTGGCTGCTTGGCGCGGGAGTGACGACTCTTG
>JAAZGN010000040.1 GCA_012511185.1 Clostridiaceae bacterium | reverse complement strand
TGCGTGAAAAGATGCGTGCATAGGAGGTAGTTGAAAAGAACCAGTTGGTGGATGCCAGGGGGCTCTCCTGCCCTCAGCCGGTCATCATGACCTTGAACAGGATTAAAGAAGCAAAAGAAGGCGAAATTGTCGTCTTGGTGGATACGGAAACAGCACGGGAGAATGTCAGCCGGGCGGCCAGGTCAAAAGGCTGGACAGTCGCTGAGATTCAGTCGGAAGAAGAGGGCTACCGCCTCACCCTGAAAAAAGAAGGCTGACGTGTTCTCAAAATTTCGAAAACGGAAGGTTAAAACCGTCCCTGCAACCGGAGATCGCGGCCTGCTCGTTTTTGAACACACGACTGCTGTGATCCGTGCTGAGCGCCTGTTGAAGCAACAGGGTTGGGAGGTTCGGGTGGTGGGGCCGCCGCCTGAACTTCGCACCGGCTGCGACCTGGTCATTGAGTTCCCCCTCCTTGATGAGCTGGCTGTCGTAAGACTGCTGACCGGTGCCAATACCGGGCCTTTGATGGTAGTCCCTGTTAACAGTATGTTGCTGGAGCCGGTGGATCTGCTCCATGTCAAGGAGCTTGGCCGATACCTGATGGTCCGGGCAGCCAATATGAAAATTACGGTCGACAAAGAGACAGGCATGATTGTCAACGTGTCAGGCGGCGGCTGCCCGGATGTGCCTTACCTGGCTGAGCAGATGGTCAACAAGAGCCTGGATGAGGCGCCCGCACCCCGGGATGTGGGCTACACCCTCTGCGCTTACGCACTGCAAATTGCCTTTGACCGGTCGGTGGAATTATGCTCGGCTTTGTCGGGACGGTCCCTGACAAGACCCTGCCCCTTGTCACCGGAAAGGTCACGCCTGAAGGGGACCACATGGTCCTGGGCAAGAAGTGTATTGCCATCAACCGTGGGACACCGGCCATGATCGCGGCCGCCGCGGTGACCCTCGAATATAAGGGTTTGCCCCAGCCTGTCGCCTATCTGGTTGGCGACATCGGGGATGGGGACGGGAGCCGCCGGCTTTACGATTATTTAACCGGCCATATCGGGGATGTCCCGCTCAGCACTTTAACCCTCCATTATTTCCAACCGGATGTCGGCTTGTTCAAGCGCTTGCTTTCGGTCATTGACTCGTTGCCCGGCCGGCCTTCTCTGATCGCTGATGCCGGCTTTATGTATGTCGCCAAAATGAGTGGTCATGCCCCCTCTTTTGATCTTTTTACACCCGATGCCGGTGAGCTGGCCTACCTGGCGGATGAACTGGCACCTCATCCCTTTTACACCAGAGGCTTCATCCTCCATGACGAGAACCAGATCCCCGATCTGATCGAAAGGGCCTACCGGCACAACAATGCCGCCACCTATCTCCTGGTCAAGGGGGCTACCGACTTCATCGCCGACAAGAACGGAGTGATGTCCCGGGTCGACAGTCCCCGCGAGGAGGCGATGGAGGCAATCGGGGGCACGGGCGATACCTTGACAGGGATCGTCTCCGCCCTGATCGAATCCGGCCTGGACACCGAAACGGCGTCCATTCAGGCTGCCCGGGTGAACAGGCTGGCAGGTTCCCTGGCCAGGCCGACGCCCGCGACCCAGGTTTATGAAATCATCCGGCATATTCCCCAGGCCCTGAACCGGGTCCTGACCGAAAAAGAATAAAACAGCTGGACCTCCTATAAAGGCGGCGACCAGGCTCTGAAGTCGTCGCCATTTCACTCATTTTGCATTTCAGCGCATATTCAACTATAAAGCTACAACGAATACAACTAATGGTTGTGTTATTCTGGTAAAAACAACCTGTGCTCCCTTCAAGTTTTTTTGTTGACCTACTAGGCTGGTCATGTACCCCAGGTCAACAGCGCTGAACCATGTCGTACAAAAAATGACATGAAGGAAGGTGAATGAAATGGATACGTATGTGGTTGGAAGCAGGCTGCCTTCCTGGGAAGAGGGCTGGGAAGACCTGCGGGAAGAGCGGGAAGCAGGTAAACCCATTTTGGAAGAACCGGGCATTCCGCCCGGCAAGCTTGTTCTCTCCGGTCAATCGGTACCCAGACTGGCTGAAGTGCTGGGCATCTCCATCGAACATCAGATGAAATAATAAATGGAGGAAGTATAAATGGACGCACAAGTAATTGGTAGCAACATCGCCAAGTGGCGGAAGGAACAAGGCATCACCCAGGACCAGCTTGCTGAAAAACTGTCGGTGTCAGCCCAGGCCGTCTCCAAATGGGAAAACGGTGTCAGCCTTCCCGATATCACGCTTTTACCGCAGCTGGCCACTATTTTTGAAGTGACCCTGGACCAGCTCTTTTCCCGGGAGGTCGAACCGGAAACGCAGTACATCAAGCCGGAAAACCGCAAGGATCCCGACAAGATGTTACTGAAAATCGTGGTCGATTCCAGTGACGGCGATAAGGTGCGGGTCAATGTGCCGCTGGCTCTTATGAAACTTCTGGAAGGCACGGACGGGGCAGGCGGTTTTAATATCAACGGCATCAACTTGGGGGCCCTCGAGTGGGAGAAGGTCATCAAATTGATAGACGAGGGTGTCCTGGGAAAACTGGTTGAAGTGGAATCGGCTGATGGCGACCATGTCGAGATCTTTGTGGAATAAAAGAGGTCTTCATCATGAAACTGATTATCAAACAGGACGGGAAAAGGGGGATCCGGCTCTGGTTTCCGACCCGCCTGATTTTCTCCAAGACGGCCTTCAAGGTTTTCAGGCGCTCTCTGGAAAAATCCGCTGAGATGGAAAATAGCCAGGCACCCGAATCGGAAGATTGGGAAGAAGTCACCGATTACCGCCAACTGCTGGATGACGGGGTGGATGAAGAAACGCCGATGGCGCTGGAATGTGAAGAAAAGGACACGGCGGCGGAAAACTCCAGGGGAGGATTTGACTTCGAGGCCTTCATGGCCAACCTTCCCGATGAAAAGATCGATCAGATCCTCAAAATCTTTCACCGCATGAGAAAGGATCATCCCGGGGTTCCGCTGGTCGATGTCCGTTCGGCGGAGGGTGACCGCGTTCTCATTCAATTGTAAGGGCCGGCCCCGCCGGGAAGGGCTTGCCCCTATTTCTTTGGATTTATTCTCTTATTCTTCAATTTCATCACATTGACAGGGCAGTTCGGGCCGCTCGCCTCGGACCAGGGCCTGGTCCAATACCTCGTCCATGTGGCCGACCGGGATAAACTCCAGCGCTTGAAGGACAGTTTCGGGAATATCCTCAATGTCGCGTTCATTATCTTTCGGGATCAGGACGGTGCGGATGCCGGCGCGATGCGCGGCGACCGCCTTCTCCTTGAGTCCGCCTATGGCCAGGACCCGGCCCCGAAGCGTCACTTCACCTGTCATGGCAAGGTCGTGCCGGACCGGGTAGCCCGTCAGCGCCGATGCCAGGGCTGTCGCCAGCGTGATGCCGGCCGAAGGCCCGTCCTTGGGGATGGCGCCAGCCGGTACATGGATATGGATATCGCGTTCCTTTGTCTTGGCAGGGTCGACCTTGAGGGTCGCGGACCGGCTCATGATATAGGTCAGCGCGGCCTGCGCCGATTCCTTCATGACATCGCCGAGCTGGCCGGTGAG
>JAAZGN010000039.1 GCA_012511185.1 Clostridiaceae bacterium | reverse complement strand
CCTGATTAAAAGTCAGATGCTCTACCGACTGAGCTAGTGGATCCTATGGCTGGGATGGCAGGATTTGAACCTGCGAATGCGGGAGTCAAAGTCCCGTGCCTTACCGCTTGGCTACACCCCATTTTGTTTTAGGGGATCATGGGGTGGAATACGAGATTCGAACTCGTGACCTCCAGGGCCACAACCTGGCACTCTAACCAACTGAGCTAATTCCACCATAGCTTCCCAAAAACATCTCATTGAGTGTAGCAAGCAGCCTGCCCGATGTCAAGGAATTCCTGCGGACGAACTCCTTCAGGATGAAGCGGGAATGGCATGCCACATCTCCAGTTGCAGGAGGTGGTCTTTGACATCGACACCTCCTCCGAATCCGGTCAGCATCTGGTTGGAGCCGATGACCCTGTGACAGGGGATGATGATGGGCAGCGGGTTGGCCGCCAATGCCCGGCCGACAGCCCTTGCCATCTGACCGGCCTTGTCCTTGTCGGGCTGGATGATCTCGGCGATACCGGCGTATGTCTTGACCGCGCCATAAGGAATTTTCAAGGTCTCTTCCCATACCTGTTTCTGAAAGGGAGTTCCGTCCGGAAACTCATAGGGGATGTTGATCTCGTGACCGCCACCCAGGTAGAGCTGCAGTTCCTTGCGCAGGAGTCTCAAAACATCACACTCGTCCTGGGACTCCATGACTTCCGGAATCAGAATCTTGCCGTCGTAGCCAAGAAAACCGAAAAAGCAAGCCGCCTGCCTGGCCGGGATACTCAAGGCGTCACCACCTTCGCGGACGAATTCGATTGCGGCAATTTTTTCACGATCCGGTGTCGTCACCGCTGACAGATAACCGAACTCCCAGGGAATAAAAGCAACTTGCTTTTTGGCTACTTGGGGCGCAAAATAAGTGTCCCGCCTGGCAGGCCAGTCAATCCCCATCAACCGTCCAAAGATCCGGCAGTCGGCCTCCGACAATTCCATATGTGTCATGTCGATCCGGTAAATCAATTCATTGCCGCCGATCACCTGCCTTGCGATCTCTTTCTTATCCTCGTCGGACAGACTTTCGACCGTATGAATGCGCGCAATCCGCCAAGTCGGCGAGTTGAAGGGGGCGATCACATTGACTCCGCCCAAACCCCGGCCGCCGCGCTCCAAAAAGAAAAGCTGCTCTCCCTTCTTGCGTTTCCTGCTCATGATACTGCGCCACTCACTGGCCGAACGGTCAGGAAAAATCTGCTTGACCATTTCTTTGAGCCACACAATATCCTTGACGTAAAAAGGGCGCATCTCGACGGAAGGGTTCTGCTTGTTTTGTCTTTTCATCACCCCATCCTCCCGGGCTTTTCCGTCCCTCAACATTATAACGCCCCTCTAGGCGATGTCATTGCGCCTGTAAGTCAAGTAACGAAACCGAATGCCCTCCTCCTCGAGCCAGAGGCCGCACGAATCCAGATACCAGTCAGGTGATTGATCGATGGCGGGGAACCAGACATCCGCCTGGTACTTCTCCTCGAACTGCGTCACCAATATGGTGTCGCAGAAGGGCAGCAGTTGCTGGTAGACGGTGCCGCCGCCGATGACAATGAAGTCGTTGTCGTGATAGCCTTCCTGCTTCAAACCGCGGACCCGGGCCAGCAGGTCGTCGATGCTGGAGAAATATTCGCACCCCTGTGCGCACACCTCATCCCGGGTGCGCAAGACCAGATTGATCCTTCCGGGCAAGGGTTTTTGTCCGGGAAAGGTGTCGAGGGTGTTTCTTCCATAGATGACAACCTTACCCAGTGTCAAGGCGCGAAAGCGCCTCAGATCCGAGCTGACGGCCTGCTGCAGGCAACCCTGGCAACCGATGCCCCAGTTCGCGTCACATGCAACGATGGCAATCATTGGATGGCCTTTCCCCTCAAGTTGCGACAGGGATGCCGCGGACTGCGGGCCCGTGCTCGTAGTTCTCAATTTGGAAGCTGTCGATGGTAAAGTCGTAAAAATCACGGACAGCCTGATCGACCACCAGGCGTGGCGCAGGAAAGGCAGGGCGGGCGATCAACTCCTCGACGAGCGGGATATGGCGATCGTACAGGTGGGCGTCAGCAATTACATGAACCAGTTCCCCCGGCTTAAAACCAGACACCTGGGCCAGGGTGACAATCAGCACCGCATACTGCAATACATTCCAGTTATTGGCCACCAGCATGTCGTTGGAACGTTGGTTGAGAATGCCGTTCAGCTTGTCTCCCGTCACGTTGAAAGTCATGCTGTAAGCACAGGGATAAAGCGCCATGTCACTCAAATCGGAAAAATTATACAGATTGGTCATAATCCGCCTTGAAGAGGGGTTGTGGCGAAGCTCATAGAGTACACGGTCGACCTGGTCAAATTCACCTTCAGGATATTTATACTTTTGCGCAAGCTGGTATCCATAGGCCTTCCCGATGGTTCCGTCGGGAAGACACCACTGATCCCAGATCCCCGAGCCGAGATCGCAGACGCGGTTTGACTTTTTTTGCCAAATCCACAAGAGCTCATCAATCGCCGCCCGGTAGTTTATTTTTCGAAGGGTCAGAAGCGGGAATTCCTGCCGGAGATCGTAGCGGTTGACTACACCGAAGCGCTTGATGGTGTGGGCCGGTGACCCGTCTTCCCATCGCGGACGGACCTCCAGATGGGCGTCTGAATAGCCATGCTCGAGGATATCGCGACAATTTGCGCGGAATATCTCGTCACATAAACTCATCTCAACCCTCCCGCAGGAATATACCAATACACCGCATATGATACCATAGGGCTGCCCCTGCTGCGGCGCAGCCTGCTTCAAAAAACCTCCGCTTCCCCCCGTCACTACAAATATTGCGCTTGCGCTTCCAGAAGGAGAAGTGGCATTAACAAGATACTCGGCTACGGGTATCCCAGCGTACTAAACGAGAGCTGCCATTTATTCAGCAGATCTTGCATAAATCATTACGAGCGATTAGCATAAGATGGTTTTTCGGAATTTTGCTGTCAACTCAGTTCGGTTTGGGCAGGCTGTTTTCTTCAAAACATTTCGCACATGGAATTTGACCGTGTTTTCTGAAACATACAAATCCGCCGCAATCTCTGCATTGGAGCGACCCGCTACAATTAACTCAAACACTTCCGATTCTCTGTCTGTCATATTATATGCTTTTTCAAACCCACAGATACGATCCTCAGTTGAAATATCCTGCACAGGCAATGAGGTATAGACTTTGTTGTAATACCAAAAGAACACCACAAATGTCAGAAGCAAAAGAGCCGCAGAGAGCCAAATCAAGGTGGTTGCTGTATTGCACATACTTATGCCAATCAGCGCACCCAGAGCGTCGCCTATGCGCCCAAACATAAGGCCAAAGCCAGCTATGTAAAGCAGATTGTCTTTTTTACCGGCGAGATCGGAGAATGTCACCACCCGGTAAACCGAGAAGAAACCGAAGAAAATGTATCCGGCAATCCACATCGCTATGCCGGTATCAGGTTCTCCTCTGAGCGCAAAGGTAAGAAACGGAAATATAAGAGCGCACAGGCAGCAAATTGCACCGTGCTTTCGATTACGGTCATTTAGGAAACCCGCCACAATCAAGCCAACGGCATAGAAAGCCCTTGTTGTTTCCGCGCTGATAACGCCACCGCTTAAATCGCCGCTGGGAAAGTAAAACCCCAGCCCCTTGACTACCGACAAGAGGACAACGACCACAGCAGCCAGCGGTATGATAAATTTGTCGAAATATGGCGTTTCCGCAGCCTCCAAATCAGAGCTATCATCTGCCAGAGAGATTCTGTCGATTGCAATCATGCCGGTCATCATTGCGGCATACGCGACGAACACATAGGGCGAACCGAGAAAGCTCCCCTGCATAAACAGTGATAAAGCCCACGAACCCACGCTACCAAAGGCGTAAGCAATACCAAATACAAGCCCCCTGTTTTGCTGTGGTACTACCTGCGTTAAGCGTGTCAGGTAATACCCGCCGATCATGCCGTGCAGCAGGTTCATAAGCATACCGAAAAGTAAAACAGTAAAAGCATTTCCGGCAAAATAGGCGGCTGTTGCGGCGATGCCATCTGCAAGCACGATTATTAGAAAGCTGTTCCGATTCATTAACTTCGGCTTTTTCTTTATCGCAAGAGCAAAGAGCAGTATTCCCGTCACTTGAAAAAGATATCCCGCGACCTCACTCCAAAGGTCTACCGCAGTATTGTCAAAATGCAGCGGCAGCTTATACAGCCACCATGTCATATATTCAGAACCCGTCCACAAAAAACTGAGACCAATCAGCGCACAGATTGCAAACGAAACTTTTTTCGTTTTAATTTCAAACACCCCCATTCCATAGTCCAAGCCAGTTATTCATTAACAACCTCCAGAATGTCGGAAATATCGCATTGGAGCGCCGAGCATATTCTGAGCAAAATATCGGTGGTGATGTTTCACATCTGCCGAGCTTTGCAAGGGAGGCGTGGCTGATTCCAGCCATTTCACACAGGTCTCTTTTCTTTATGTCGCGGTCTATCAGTAGTTTCCATAGCTTTTTGTAACTGATTGTCAATGTCACTCACCTCGTAAAACCGTTTTTATTTATACCACATTTAGGATGCGTATTCAGTAAATTTAACGCATAAACTGTATTTATTATGCGTTTGAATATACCTACCCCAAAAACTATCCCTCTTTTTTGCCATACCTACCCCAAGTCTGACCTGTTCACTATGTTGCTGTTTACTTACTCTATAGGTGGAGGTGATTACCTTGGGTAACAACGGGCGACTGTTTCCATACAGCAAAGCAGTTGTGCTGAACGCACTCTACGATGCCCTTGACGGGCTCTCTTTTGTCATTGACAGATCCAACAGTGTACGTGGCATATTATTTGTTTCGTCTACTACTTTTCCCGAAATGAGAGGACGCGTTGCAATTTCTCCCGCCTTATCCGGAAATCAAACGCTGGTCGAGGTATTCACAAACACTGGCGATGATACACAAGTTGAATGGATTGAAGCACTCATGGACGAAGCACAATCGCTTATTGATCGTGCAGAAAAGAGGGAAACAAAATGAAAAAGTTACTTGCTTTTGTGTTATTACTATGTATATTGCTCTCCGGTTGCTCTCTATTGCACGGCACAAACAGCACACACAGAAGCTCACAAGAAAACGCTTATAAAGTTCTGCGCTGCGACGCTCAGAATTTCTCTGTGCTGTACGGCAAGGATTTTACCGCCGTGTCAAGTGAGGACGGTGCGACGATTTATACAGGGGATGAAAATGCGCGAAACAAAGTTGATATTTCGGTCATCCACGATGGCGATACCACGAGCTTCGATGTGACCGAATATTTTCATTACCGTGCCGAGGATATGGAAAACAAGGACGGCATAAAATACACGCTTTCCGAGGAAATGACGCAGGGTTCCACCGGGAATGGTGTTATGAGCGGAGCTGTGTATTCCTTTTCGACCGAGGACGGCACGGTTTATCGGTCTGAGATGCTTGTGAATACTGGGACGCAGCTTATTAGCTATTCCTGCTACTTCTACGAGGGTGAGGGCGAGGAACCGATCAAGGTGATGACCGACGCAATAAAATCCTATCAGCCGTCAGCGGACTATTACGACAGCCATCCTCTTGTTATCGGTGGCGGAGATTACACGCCCGACCCGGACGACGGCTTGCAGACACCGACACCGGATCAGTCGCAGCAGCCCTCAAATCCCACTGGCATGGGAAACTATCAAATAGAAGCAGCCAAGCCGATAATTTCCGGCACGACGCGCTACGACGGCGGCTACTTCTCGGTGACGTTGCCTGTCGGTTGGCAGATACAGACTATGGGGCAATACAACAGCTTCGGTTTCCGCGCATGGGATCCCCAAAACCCCGATTACGAAATATTCTATTACGGCACGCTTCATCCCTTTAACAAGAGCCAGGACGCGAAGTCGTGGAATCAAAGCAATGCCGGATACGGCTTTCCCTATAATGTTTACGGCGACGCACCTGTTGTGAGTCAAGATAATGCCGCCGACTTGTTTTACGTCTGGAACGATTTTGCCTCTGTGGTGACAAAATACAGCGGCACGGCGTATCAAGCCGGTTTCAGCTTCCCGCAGCTCAACAACTTTGCGGTAGTCGAGTCCTTGCCGATAACCACCTATTTTTCCAATATCGCCACCGATGAAGCTTTGATAAGGGGCAGCTTCTGCTCATCGTGCTGTGCAAAATGTTACGGGAAATTTTGTGCTTCAATCTATTCGGCAGGAACCTATTACATGGGCGGCGTTGATATGCTACCGCTATCCGCGCTGAGCGTTTCGGGAGTGTTGGCACCTCAGGACAGTTTCGTAGAGGTTGAGCAGGTTCTTTCCGACGCGATTTATTCTTTGAATTTCACAGATTCCTATGTAAATGAGGCACAGAATTATATCAAAAATACAGCGGAAGGCTATATGGCCGCTAACGCCTCTTTGCAGGCGACCTATGATTCCTACAACGCCGCATGGAGCGCCCGTCAGATCTCCTACGACATAATCTCTCAGAAGAACAGCGATGCGACGCTGGGCTGTGACAGGCTTTATGACCCGGACACCGGCGAGATATATCGCGCCGAGCTGGGCTTTTACGACAGCTACGATATTAACCGCGACCAATACAGCAACCCTAACCTTCAGATAATTGACAGCAGCACGGAAAACTATTACCTGGACGATGTGGATTACTACATAACCAACTGACGGGGAAGCTTATGAAACACTTTACATTATTGTTGGCTGCAATCATGATTTTGGCGCTGACCGGTTGCACCGCAGGGTCAAAGGATGGGCTTGAGGAAACGCCGATGGACGCCGCGCTGTTTGATGTGCTGGCGGACGGTGAACGGGAGCTTTTTGAGGACTTCTCCGAAAATCCTCCCGTCAGCATGATCGTGCGCTACGATCAGGTTTATCCCGACGCTACTGTGGAGGATGCCGCACTTATAAACGAAATGTACGATGCGATAGCAAAGATACGGATCAGAGCTAAAACGAATCTATCCGTTACCGATGCCTACAACAGCGTGGACTTTGAGACTGCGGACGGAACAAATTTTGGACTCAGCTTTGAGAAACATATTCTCTGCGTAGGTTCCGACCACTATGAACTTACAAACGATGAGGATTTCTGGAAGCTGTTCGCACAGATTGCGGAGGATTGCGATGAGCAAAGCCAACAGGAGAACTCTTCACCGCCCGAAAGCAAGTCATAAAGATTATGTGTCTGCTGGCAGACATCGACAAATAATGAAGGAGAAACGAGCATGAAGAAAACAATGGCACTGTTATTAGCGGCGCTGATTCTACTATCTCTTGCGGCCTGCACAGACAATACGGGAGCTTTTGTCCACAAGCAGGGCGAATACTGCACTGAGGACAACATACTCGCCGTGCGCGACGAGGCAAAAAAGGTGGAAGGTCTGTTGGAAACAGCAAAGTATCTTGTCGTCCATCAAAGCGAAATACCCGCCGTGGAACGCGAGTGCATAGATAGCATACTGGAGGGCAGCGATTTTGCCGCGCTCGATGGCACGGAATACCACAACGGAATAGATGAACGCTATGCCGACGTTATCATGGGTGTTCTATACATACATGACGTCACTGTCAACATTAGTATGGGAACGGACGAGCCTGAGCCTGAGCCTGAGCCGGAACCCGAGCCTGCCACCGATGTAGGAGCGAACGACCAGTATCTGGTGAACGCTTCTACCTACCCGAAGCCGGAGGACGGGGCGGACTTTCTGCCTTACTTCAAGACCTTCAAGCCCGAAGTGTTGGATGAGGCTCTGGGCGTAACGCTTTCCTCTCCGCGCGAGATAACCGACACCACCATCTGCATTTACGGCAGCGTTGCGCGCGCCGCGCTCATCACCAACAACTCCGATAAAACGGTTCAGCTTATTCCCGCACGGGACCTCACCGAAGCCGACTGGCAAAAAGTACCCGGCTACGACCCAGGCCTTATCGTTAATTGGGGTGAGGAGCCGGGCACGGATATTATCCCGCTCGGTCACGCAAATGTGCTTGAACCGGGCGAATCTACCGTAGTCAGATACACCTACATCGGTCACGCGGGGGAGGACTTCACCTTCCAATCCCGTTTCTCCATGTATGTGACCGACGGTGAAAGCACCGAGCTGCTGGCCGCCACGGTTCTTAACCACGTGAGACCCTCTCAATACAGCCCTGGAAGCTGCACCGTAAGCGGCACGGTGGTCAACGAGGAGGGGTGGCCCCTGCCCAACATCAACGTGCAGGCTTCGCGTAACGGGCACGATTTTACCGTCACCGACGAGAACGGCCGCTTCACCCTTACCGTTCCGGCGATACGGTTCGATTCCACGGGCAACTGGGCGCGCACCTCGATTTTTGTCAACGAGATACACATCATGGGTGCGGACGGAGTGGGCGACGGACTGCGCGTCGACCCGTCCTATGCAGAGGAGTGCATTATCGTTGAACCGCGCGATGGTGAGAGCATGGAGCTGACGCTATCGCTCAAGTATAAGCCCGCGCAGGTGAACTATACCATTCAGACTGAGCACGACCTCGGAATGCAGGCATACGGGTTTGACGCTGACGCCGACATCATTGCGACCGCACCCTTCCATACGACTTTCAGCGAGGAATACAAGTATGAAAACGGGTATCTGCACGTTTTCGACAAGACAGGAACGCTTCTGTTCGAGAAGCCCATCTACGGGGAAACTCGCACTTGCGACGTATCAACGGACGGAAAACTGATCGCCACCATCGTCCACGGTAAAAATGAAGGCGATCCGGATACCGCCGTTGTGTGGGATATAGCGGGGAATGAGGTGTTCTCCTATCAGGTACCGTATGTAGAGAACCATGCATTGTATGTCAAGCCGGAAGCCCCGGCTACGGGCTTATTTAGGAATTTGCATGATACAGAAATATCGAATGACAACACAATGCTGGCGATTCAGACGGATGAAGGCTATGTCAGCGTGGTACTCATGGCAGACGGCGCGAACCTGTGCAGCTTTTACATGAAAAGCGGGAACAACCACAAGCTGCTTTTCAGCGCCGACGACAGCGTGATCTATACCGCATCGGAATGCGGCGATCTCAGGGCTACCGAGATTATCAGCGGCAAGGTGCTGTGGGAAAAATATATCGAAAGCTTTATCATGGATTATGTATTGACGGACACTTCCGTAATTATATCCACAAAGGCAACGGGTGTAGCCTACATCATCTGCGCCGAGCTTGCGACGGGAAAAACGCTCTGGACGCTGGATACGGGTATGCGGTGCGCAAAAATGAGCCTTTCCCATGACAAAAAGACGCTGTTCTGGGGTACCGACGCCACCACCACCAACGAGCGCGCGCTACTCATCGACACGGCGACTGGAACTCCGCTGTGGGCTTGGATATCGGGCAAGCAGGCCGCTGCGTTCTCGGCAGACGACCGCTATGTTATGACGCGCAGCGGAGGAAGCCTTACGCTTCGGACAACATCGGGCGAGCATCTTTACGGCGCGCTTATAGCTCCCGACGACAACTCCATGAGCTGGGGGCTCTATATGAGCGGCGATTGCAAGTATGTGGTCAGCTTTGCGGGCGGACGAACGGACGAGCGGTTCTACGGAACGATGTATGCGCTTACGCTTGATGAAAATACGCCTTTGGAATAACGTCGGGCGATAAAAATAGAAAACGAGATTCTTTAGGAAGAATAACAATATTAAAAAACAACTTTTTGCGGCTCTGCTCTGTGTGATGATGCTGCTGACGCTGCTGCCGGTGACGGCACTGGCGTCGACAGCTACCGCGACGACACCGCGCTTGCGCGCATACACGATCAATGAAAGCCAAATGGATTCGGTATTCATGAAAACGGTCTTCTTTGCAGGGGATGTGATCACCTTCACACCCACGGCAGCGGCATGGTCACCGGGGAACTATGTTTGTACTCCTTTTGCCGGAATAGCCGAAATCAAAGAGCAATACAACGGCGCTATAAGCAAGATCACGATCACTTCACCCAGCTCCGTGACCTTTTATTACCGTGGCGCAGGCCCCACCGGTGTGTCAACTGGCGAGGCAACGCGGAAAGTTCGAGTAACGTATTTGTAGGTCAGGGGTAGAAAAAGAATACTTCGTTGGAAAAGCAGCGTAAACGGCAAAGGAGCAACCCTTTCGGACTACTCCTTTACATAGGAATGTTCAGTTGCGTTATGAACACTCGACATGGTCGGAGTGACAAGACTTGAACTTGCGGCCTCTTGGTCCCGAACCAAGCGCTCTACCACCTGAGCCACACCCCGATGCCTTATGGATTTTACTGGTTAACGGCGCAAATGTCAAACAAATTGACCGGGCCGTCGCTTCCATTTGATCAGGGCTTCGTCACCCTGATCCGGTCTTTGAGTTTTGAAAACCGGCCTTCCTTGATGCCAGGCACCTGCATCAATTCCTCAATGTCCGCAAAGGGTCCGTGTTCCTCCCTGTAAGCGATGATGGCCTCCGCCGTCGCCTCCCCCACCCCGGGAAGCGTTTCCAATTCCTGGCGGGTCGCCCGGTTCAGATCGACCTTGACCTCCGCCCCCATCATGATTCCATCAAGGGAAATCCCTGTAGCTTCTTCGCCTTCACGCGGTACATAGATCTTCATGTGTGCTTGCAGCAGCATGGCGAGATTGATGGCACTTTGGTCAGCCTGCAGCGTGAAGCCGCCCGCCTTGGCGATGGCGTCGCCCAGGATCGAATCTTCCTCGAAATAATAAAGGCCAGGCCGGGTCACCGCCCCATCCACATGGACGGGGAACAGGGCAAGGGTGGGAGTCTTTGTCACATCCGTTTCCGTTTCTTTTGGTATGACCACGACTGCCTTGCCGGCGGGTCTTCGTGCAATCAGAATGAGAAGAGCGGCTGACAAAGTAATCAAGACCCAGAAAAAGAGAAGCGGAGCCCGCCTGGGGCGTCCGCTGCGGCGGCCTGCAACAGGATAAGAATCTGTCCTTTCTTGTCCCCGCACACCCTTTTCCCCCTTGATCGAAAAATGATCTGTCAATATCTTCGCACGGAAAGAGAAGGATCCTTTGGCCTGATTTCGCAATTATTCCGGATAAAGGTCTTTTCGTCGCAGGCAGACCGGCCCTTAGACAGGCCTTTTATCGACGTCGACCCGCCAGAGGTTTTCCAGCTTGTAGTGCGCGCGGTCCTCCGGCATCAGGACATGGATGATCAGGTCGCGATAGTCGAGCAAGACCCAATTTCTGTTCTCCAGGCCCTCGATGTGATTGGGCCGCAAACCGAACTCCTGCTCCAGTTTCTCCTCGACCGATTCCGCCAGTGTTTTGACGTGGATACCGGATGTTCCGCTCGCCAGGACAAAGACATCCGCCAGGGTCGTCTTGGAGGTCACTTTCAGGATCTCGACATCCCTGCCCTTCTTCTCCTCAATGGCCTTTGCTGCTACTGCTGCCATCTTTTCAATCCGATCCAGCTTTTGTCTCTCTTCCGGTTCTTTCGCAAGCGCAGTGTCGGGTGTTCGAGCCATCTCCTTTTTTTCCTTCAATCCAACCTCCCTGCGGGGATTTACCCCGTTTTTAAATATTTTTCGTAGGCTTCAATGCTGAGACTGCATGGTTTCTTTCCCTCACGGTTGAGCGCCTTAAAGACCTCCTCCAGGCATCGTTTCATGGCGGCCGCCAAATCCCGCTCCTCCGCCAGGGCACGGATTTCCTCGAGCCGTCCGAAGTTTCTGTCGTAGGCGATCTTGTCCGCAAGAAAAAGTATCTCGCCCAGGACCGTCATGTCGGGGTGGGCTGTTGAGTGCCAGGCAATTGCCTGCGCAAAGGAGGCGTCTTGCGCTCCCAAGAGATCCGCAGCCATCACAGCGGAAGCAGGGCCGTGGGCCAGATCTCCCGTGAGATACTCTTTGGGCAGATCATGGCGATAAAGCTGAACATAGCGCAGGGCCAGCTCTTCCAGGCGCGGGGCGGCAAGCTCCTTGGCCAGGTCGTGAAGAAGTCCGGCTGAGGCAGCGACCTTACAATTTACGCCGTTCAGGACAGCAAGCCGGGCCGCATATTGAGCCACGGATACTGAGTGTAGTCTTCGCTCGCGCGACAACAGGGGCCAGGCTGCTTCTTCCAGGTCGAGCAGATCCTGCCAGTCGGCGTCACTTAAGCAAGCAAAAGCTTCCCCCCGGGCGTAGGGCCGGTACCGCCGGATAAAGTCAACCACCTTTGAGGGGCACAGGCCATCGATATCACCGCCCGAAACAACGAGATCCCGGATCCGGCTGGCCGACAGATCCATGGCAGGCATATCAAAGAGCCGGACGCAGGTTCCGTAGCGTAATCCGACCGCCGCCGCCCTTTTCTCCACCCATGACCGGTCATCGCCGCCCCTTACGGCAACCGCCAAAGACACTTCCTTCAGCAGATCAGCCGGCCTGTACCAGGAGTCGATTGACATGAGCACATCAGAGCCGGAAAGAAGAAGCAGTTCTTTCAGACCGTATTTCTTTTTCAGCCTTAAGACCGTGTGGCAGGTGTAATCAACACCCGGTTCCCTGATTTCATCATCCGAGACGAGCGCGCCGTCCAGTCCCTCCACGCCAAGCCAGGCCATTTCAAAACGAAAGGTGGCAAAGCTTGTCCGCCTTTCCTTGTGGGGTGGCCGCCCGACGGGCATCACGATCAACTGCCCGAGGTCAAGCTGGCGAAGCGCCTCCTGAGCAAGCACCCGATGCGCTTGGTGGAAGGGGTCGAAGGTTCCGCCGAAAAGGCCGGTCACGCGCCATCCCCTCCTTCATCGTCCTGGCGAAGTTCAATTTCCCTGGCTGTTTCACGCGCCTTGGCGTCTTTAATCAGCCAGGCATTGATGAAGCCGTCAAGATCACCATCCATGACCCCGTCAACATCGCCTGTCTCATAACCCGTCCGGTGATCCTTGACCATGGTATAGGGACAAAAAATGTAAGAGCGGATCTGGCTGCCCCAGGCGATGTCAAAAACCTCCCCTTTCAGGTCTTCGATCCGGTCGAGCTGTCGTTGGCGCGCCAGATGGTAGAGACGTGATTTCAGCATCCTCATGGCCGTTTCCTTGTTGGAAAGCTGTGAGCGCTCGTTCTGGCACGAAACGACAATCCCGGTCGGCAGGTGGGTTATCCGGACAGCAGAGCTGGTCTTGTTGACGTGCTGACCGCCGGCACCCGACGCCCTGAATGTGTCAATTTTCAAGTCGTCCGGATTGATCTCAATCTCAATGGTGTCATCCAGCTCGGGCAGCACTTCGCATGAAGCGAAGGAGGTATGCCGCCTTCCTGAAGAATCAAAGGGAGAGATGCGGACCAGGCGGTGTACCCCGTGTTCGCTCCTCAGATAACCGTAAGCATTGGGACCGGCGATCCGGAAGGATACCGTCTTGATCCCCGCCTCTTCTCCGTCAAGCAGGTCAAGCAGCTCGACCTGGTAGTCATGGTTTTCCGCCCAGCGGGCATACATACGAAGCAGGATACCCGCCCAGTCCTGGGCCTCGGTCCCGCCGGCGCCCGCGTGCAGGGATACGAGGGCGTTCATAGCGTCATGCTCACCGGTCAGCAGGGTTTCCAGGCGCAGACTTTCGTATTCGCGCGACCAGTCTTCCAGCCCTGCTTCCAGTTCTTGGAGGGCCTGTGAATCCTTGCCCTGGTCGGACAACTCCAGCAGTATCTCAAAATCTTCGCTGCCGGCAACCAGGTCGCTGAAGCGTTTATTTTTCTTGTTCAGATAGGCGATTCTTTTCTGAACAGTCTGCGCCCTTGCCGGGTCGTTCCAGAATCCTTCCTCCAGCGTTTCCCGGGTCAGCCGGTCTTTTTCCTCCGCGTCTTTTTCCAGCCGGAGCGAAAGCCTCAGCTGTTCATTCATTGTTTTATGGTTGGCGATTTTAGCCTGAAGTTCTTCGTAAGTCATTGTTTGATCCATTTCCCGGCTTTCATCTTGTCACACCCGCCGGCAGTCAGTCGATTGACAGGTCCCTTACATCCTTGTCCCGCCTGGTCAGAAGCCGTCGGGCGGACCGCTTTCGGAAACAGAGCCCCGGATAGAGAGCGAACGGTAGAACATGGCGGCCAGCCGGCCGAAAGCCAGCGTCTTCAGGGAAAAGAAAAAGGCCCGGATCAAGCTGGCGGCCCAGAGGCTGCTTTTGAAGAGCATGCGGAGCAAGTCGCCGGCCATGGTGGTGATCGAACTGAGGAAGAGAAAGGAAACAAAGATAAAGAACTTCATCCCCAGGGTCATCCTGTAACTCGCCCCCATGGCGGATGGCAGATTCTTTTCCTCAAAGATAAAGATGAAGATGGTCATTGACAGCATGGAAACCAGTACATAAAAAGGAATGCCCAGTGCCGGGATCGACAGGATGTAGGGAAGGATCATGGAGACAGCCAGAAGCAAAAATACCGGAAAGGCCCGCATGGCGACACCGGTAGGTGATCTCCCTTTTGTTACGGACAAGGGAGGGATGGCGACCGAACCCACACTGATGTCGACTTCTCCAGTGACGTCAGAGGAGGCAAAGAGCCAATGGATAGCGTAAAGGAGGATGAACCACATGGAGAGGACAACCAGGCCGACCTGTCGAAAGATGACTGAAAACCAGACCAGAGGCGGAAAAGGGAGCACACCTTTCCTTTGCAGAAAAGTGTTCAGCTGCGTCTTAAACAAATCGAGCTGGCCCCCCGACGGCATGGACAGGTAGGCAGACGACGCAAGCGCGAACAGAACGGAAAACCAAAGATGGACCCGGCGTGTCTCGGGCATTTTATCAATTTTAAGTGCTTCCAGAATGATCCGCAAGTTCAGTATTCCTTTCCTCTTTTAGTTCAGGCTCAAGCCTATCACAGATGGCTCGGCCGATTCCAGCACATAGGGTGTCCCGCCTCAGGTTTGCCTCAAGGATTGCACGTGGACCACCCCGCGGGTCTGTGTCAGCCGGTAGATCAACACATCGTCCGGCCAGGTATTGCCGTCGGTCCTGTAGGTTACAAGCACGTGGACAAGGCCGTCGACAGGCGGACTTTGAAGAAAGGAAAGAATCTCGGCGCCCGCTTCGAAAAAGGTATCAAAACAGAGAGGGGCGACGCGCTTGAGATGCTCCATGACGATCAGGACGGCAGTGATGGCCCCCTGGTCGATGGTCTTCAGGGCCCGGATTGATTTGCGGTATTTGTAGTAGGCGCTGCGGCTGATCCCCACCTTCTTTACCGCCTCGTTGACGGAGCGGGCCCGGCCTTGATCCAGAAGTCTTTTTACCTCCATGACCTTGAGGAATACTTCGGGCAGATCATCTCCCCTGACTATGTAGTAGGCGTCGGGTGTTTTCTTTTGCTTTGCCATGTCACCGCTCCCTTTCCAAACCGGCCGGGCCTGCGAACTGCTGCTCCAAAAAGAGCCTGAGCGCGCGCCCGCGGTGGCTGATCAAGTTCTTTTCATACGGCGGCAATTCAGCCATCGTGTCCTGTCCGCCCAGGGGGACAAAAACAGGGTCGTAACCGAAACCGGCCGTTCCTGAGGCTGTCCGGGCAATGCTGCCGTCAGTCCTGCCGTGATAGAGGGCTTCCTGGCCATCAGGCGAGATGACGGCAAGGGAACAGTGAAAATGCGCCTTTCTGTTCCCCGGACCGGCTTTTTTCAAGCGGTCCAGGAGAAGATCGCAGTTTTCCCGGTCTGTGGCGGCATCACCGGCATAGCGGGCCGAATAAATACCAGGCGCGTCCTCGAGAAAATCGACCACCAGTCCCGTGTCATCCGCCATGACCCAGCAGCCTGCCTGCCGATAGAGGGACCGGGCCTTGATCAGGGCATTTTCATCGAAAGAAGAGCCCGATTCAAGGGCATCCAGAACCAGGCCGAGCTCCTGCGGCCCCATCAGGCGGACGGGCCAGCCCTGGGCGATCTTTCGCAATTCCTCCAGCTTGCCGGAATTATTGGTCGCGACCGCAATGTCCATGACTGAAATTTCTTCCCCCATGATCAAAGGCCCAGGTAATCCACGATGGCAAACCTCGCCCTTTGCACCGTCTCCTCTTCAAAGGGCGACGGATAACCGGCTTGGATGAGTCTGGCAAAGGGATCGCCTGTCTGCTCATGATTCTTGATCAGCTTTTCAAAACAGGTCTCCAAAACCTGGTAATGACGGCTCAGCGGCAAGGTCCCCAGTACGGTGACCGCGGCAAGGGCGCGGAAGATCCCTGTCAGCGGATGGCTCCATAATGAAGGCGAATAAAGCCACAGATCCTCTGTCGGGATCAGGGGAGGAAGCTCGTCCGCCGTTCCCGGCAAGTGGTAGCGCCTGGCGATCTCACCCCAGGCATGGCGAAAGACATCGAGGTTGGTCACACGGGCGCGGCTCAGGAATTCTTCCATTTCATCGAGAGCGCAATAAAGTGACAGATCGAGGGCCAATCCGGTCAGTTCGTATTCGCGGGCATACCGGGCCATATTTCCGTAAAAAAGGTTCCAGATCCGCTGAGAGAGAAAGGACATGGAAGTGCGGGCGACACCCGTAATCAGCCTGGCCTCCGCCATGGGCAGGGGGCAGGGCAGCTCCTGGCCGGCGGACTGTTCGAGGAGCAGAGATCCGGTTTCCGCGAAAACGACGCTGGCAAACCATTCCTGCGGCATATGGGGAAGCAGCAGGCAGGACTGGTCAAGGTCAGGGAAATAGGAGCTCAGCACACCCTCTTGGGCCTCGCGTTCGCAATAATCAAAAGAGGCGGCGCCCTCGCCCGGCTCCCCCGTTACATGGAAAGACAGGGAACCTGCTTCCATCATGGATTCAAAATGCGGGACCTCGTCGGCAAGGAGATAGCTCAGAGCCTTCAAATATGTTTTTTCCAGCGGGTAGGCCCCCAAATCGATGACAGGAAGGCCAAAGGG
>JAAZGN010000038.1 GCA_012511185.1 Clostridiaceae bacterium | reverse complement strand
CGGTAAACCATTCCGTATCGACAATGGCTTCAACTTTGACCGGTTCACCATTGGAAAGGCCCGCTGACGGCACCGCGGTAAAACGGACCGGCGCTCCCCCTTGAATGCCGCCCTCAACCCAGTCGGCCGGCAAACGGGTGGTGTCAAAGGTGACAATGCCCTGGTCGCTGACACCGTCAAAAATCAAGACCAGGTTCTCAAACAGATCGACCTCGACCAGAGGCGGGAGTCCTGACACCTCAAAGAACAAGTTGGTCTCACGCGCGATCTTTCCCTTCGCGGTCAGGACCCGGTTGTCGGGTATCACTTTCAGCTCGACCAAATCGCCATTCGACAGATCCGTGTTACCCCGGGTAAAGACAAATTCGAAGCCCTGCTTGAACCGGTCGACATCTCCTGACAATGAGATCGACGCCAGGCCCCGCCCGTCATACCCCGAAAAAGCGAGTTCCACGTCACCTTTGATATCAATCGGCACTGCATCTTTGAGACCTTCGACCGTGTATTTGAAGCGGACATTCCGGAAACGGACACCAGCTTCTTTTGCCAGCTGATGGTCGTAGTCGGCGCGGATGGTTACCTCGTCACCGTTTTTCAAACTTGCTGTTCTATCGGGAGTAAATACCAGCGAACTGAGCACGGCTTCGCGTTGAAAAAGGCGTTGAAATCCTTTTTCATCATGCTCGTCCAAGCCTGCTAACGCGTCATCTAGCAAGGCGCGGATCATGACTTCGTCCGGGCCGACGGAGATGGTAGCGAAACCGTCTGCCCCGGTCACTTGGACAAGGGCCATTTCCCTGGCGTCATAAGTCTGCGAACTGCACGAAGCGGTCAGCATCAGCCCAAGGGTCAGAATCAGGATTAAGACAAGTGTGCGTTTCAAGCGCATCCCTCCATCCCCGCTTCCCAAAGGCGGGCTCCATTATTGTCGGACATTTCTATTCTTCTTTCAAGTGATCTTTTTTCCGGACTCGCTTCGCACTGTCTGACCGTGATCCGGCCGCCCTTCTGCTAGAATGGAAAAACAGGAGTAGATGCCGGCCCAGATGATTGCGAAGACCGTAAGATGACTTCCCCACTGACAGACGACCAGCGGCTTGCCGTCGATTTTGACCGGCCGGCAAACCTGCTCATCTCCGCAGCGGCAGGATCGGGAAAGACGACCACATTGACCGAGCGGATCGTCGAACGGTTGATCCAGGGCAAGGTGACCCCCTCCCAGCTCCTCGTCATCACTTTCACCGAACTGGCCGCCAAGGATCTGAAAGTAAAAATCTCTTCCCGCTTCCGAAGGCTGCGGGACCAGGCGTCAAGCAGGGAGGAGGGACGGCGTTTCGATCAAATAGCCGGTGAATTGGATCTGGCTCAAATCTCGACCATTCACGCCTTTTGCAATCGGGTGCTTAGCGCACACCTGGCCGGTTTCTGTGACGAAAACGGCCAAACTCTCCTGGAACCTGGCTACGGGATCCTGGAGGGAACACAGGAAACAAGGTTGCTTGAGGAATCAATCGATGCCGTCCTGTCGGACCTGTACGCCAGGATCGACGCCTGCCATACCATGCCGGAGTCCTGGTGCAAGGAAGAACCCGCTCCCTTGGTTCTGTTGGGCGAAGAGATCAATCTCCAGGAATGGCTTTCAGGTTTTCGATCCATTTCCCTGGCCTATTCCCCGGATCTCGACGACAAGGCCTTTCGCGGTGCCATTGTCCAGATGCTCGAACAGTTGCGAAATTTACCGGACTATCGGGAATTCGCCCGGGAAAAAACCCGTGAACTCCTGCGACGGGTCCGGACTTTCCCCCGATCTGACGATTTTGCGGCCGGCTACTGGTGGGACCTCTTCGAAGAAGCCTTGGGGATGGCCCGCCAGACCCTTGATGACATTGAATCCTCACCTGCAATGATTAAGGAATTCCAGAATTCCAAACTTGCCACCGACCAACAAATGCTGGCTGTAGTGGATGTGATGTCCGCCCTTGTTATCCGTCTTGAAGGCTCATCCGGGCGAAGCGCTTCCCGGTGGGATGAAATTGTCGAAGCTGGCCGGCAGATGGAACCGGTTCAGTTCCCAAGGTCTGTACACGCAGGCAAAGATCCAGTGAAAAAAGAAATCAAAGAGGATTTCGTCTATCAGTGCCGCGCCGGTTTTTTGCCCTTGGTCGGGCTTATCACCGATCAGATCAAGCGCGGTTCAAGCAAGGATGCATCCTTTATCACCGGCTACCCCCCTGTTTTTACGACAAAGATTGAGGCAATCCGAAGCGATCTTGAAATGTCTGCGCAAGCCGCCGCCCGCTTCATGGAGGTCGTCCTTTTGCTGGACGAGGAATTCAAGCGGCGCCGTTTCAGCATCAATGCCATTCAGTTCAGTGACATCGAACATGGCGCCCACCAACTGCTGAAACAGGAGGAAATCAGGGAGGACTACCTCTCAAGATATAAAGAGATTTATGTCGATGAGTACCAGGATACCAGCAGCATCCAGGACGCCATCATCCGGCGGATTGCCCAGAACAACCTGCTCATGGTCGGCGACATAAAGCAAAGTATCTACCGATTTCGATACGCCAACCCGGATCTTTTTGCCGGGCACCAGGACAGCTCCTGTCTTGTCAGGGCCAATGAGGCAACCCCCGTTCTCGATTCCCAGCAAAGCGGCTACCTGGCTCTTCTCAACCGCTGTTTTCGTACCCGGCCGCTGATCATTGACTTCATCAACGATTTTTTCAGCTCTTTTTTGACAAAACGTTCGGGCGAAATTGACTACGATGTAACTCAGCAGCTCTTTGCCGATGACCAGAAATGGCGCCTCCTCGATGAAGAGGATGGCAGCGCCTTCCCTGCCAATGTCGTTTTGGAAATCGCGACGGGGGTGGGGGCGGCCGCGCCAACCGGGGATGAAGCGGTCGGGGAGAACGCGGAGGCCGGCACATTGGCGACCGATATCGCTGCCATGTCCCCTGCGGCCCGTGAAGCCCTGATGGCGCTCCAGGTTATTGGCAGGCTGCGGCGCAAAGGTGTCCCTTATGACCGGATTGCCATTCTTCTTCCGACCAATGAAAATTGCCGCGACTACGAAGAAGTTTTAGTCCAATACGGCATTCCAGTCACCACCCGTTCGGGTGAAATGTATCCGGACAACCTGGTTTTCCGCCAGCTTGAGGCGCTCTTATCCGTCCTGGACAACCCCAGACAGGATTTCGCCCTCCTCTCTGTCCTGCTCGGACCATTCGCACCCCAAGCCTGGTCAGGTGAAGAGCTGGTCCAGGTCGCCCGCCTCTCGCTGGACGATACGGTTCCAAATATAGAGGGCGGGAAGAGAAGGCGGCAATTATTTTTTCATGACCGCTTCTTCCGTCTCTGCGAATCTGCAGATCATCCCCTGGCAAAAAAGGCCGAAGCTTTCATTGACCGGATTGAACGATGGCGATTCCTGGCGCAGGAACTCAGTTTCCGCGACCTTCTCGACCTGGTCTTATTTGAAACGGATTACCCTGAATACATTGCCCAGGCGACTTTCGGTGAGAGTTACACGGAGGAATTGAACAAACTGCTGGATTTCGCAACAGAACCCGACCCCGACTCCGTACCGGGTATAAGGGGGGCTTTGCGAAAAATGAAGGAGATGATGAAGGCGGACACTGTCAAGACAAAATCGAAAACGGCTCTTCTCCCCGGCGCTGTCCGCGTGCTGACCCGGCACAGCAGCAAGGGTCTCGAGTGGGATTACGTCATTCTTGGCAGACTTGATTTGAGCTGGAAAACCCGTAAGACGAAACCGGTCATTCTTTTATCCGAACATGAAGGGCTCTCCTGTGCAACCATTGCCGGGGACGGTATGACTGTCGTCAACAATCCGCTGCACGAGGCAGCGCTTATCGCCGAAGCGAACCGGGACAGAGCAGAATCCTGGCGCTTGCTTTATGTTGCCATGACGCGTGCGGTCCACGGACTTTACCTGCTCTTGCCCGTGGACCGGCAGTCACTTGGAGACAAGCCAGCTTACGCCAATATCATGGAAACAATCCGGCGTCAGACGGAAGATATGGGTCGCAAAGAACGAGCTGGCCGTGCCATCATTCCCGCCAAGGTGACAGCGGATCTGAAAAATGACGCGGAACTCCTTCTGGCTTATTTGGCCGCCAGGTACCCCGCCCTGGCGCAGCAAATCGCTTCACTGTCCGGGGAGGCATCGGCCCGGTCCCTGGTGGATGCGGGATTACCCCGGGTCATCCAGGCCGTGCATGTAACACCCTGGTATGAACTTATCCGGGATGCGTCGGCGCTTCAGCCGGACGAACCGGCTGCCAGGCATGAAGATACCGGCCTCCCCGTTTTGGAAAAGGGTGACGCTCCTTCCGGCCAGGCAACATGGACGCCCCTCGAACTTCTCAGAGCCGGGATCCCTTTCCGGGAAGCTGCCATGACCCCGGCCAAGGTGACCGTTACCGAGCTGCAGCGTCTGGGACTGGAAGCGCAAACAGGCCTTCAAGGCGATGATACGGTACATGAACCCTTATGGGAACTCAGCGGAAACAGCGCGTCGGCAAAGCTCGAAAAAGCCGATATGCCCTTGACCCTGCGCACAAAAGAAAAAGCGTCGGAAGAACAGGGAGCCCTTCTTGGCACAACCATGCACCTTGTTTTCCAATTTCTCGATCCCCGGCCCTTGCGGGGCATAGCTTTTGACGCCGCCGTGAAAAACTACACAGAGCAACTCGATCAACTGGTAAGTAACTGTACCTTAACGGAAAACCAGCGCGATGCTGCCCTGTCTTTCGCAGACAAGGCAGTCCGCTGGGCGGAAAGTGACTTTGCCGGCCGGCTTATTAGGGTTGAGGAGACAAGCGGGAAAGTCTACCGGGAGATGCCCTTTACACTCGCCGTCCCCTCGAGCCGGTTGGATCCAAACTTCCCCGCTGAAGAGACAAGCCTGGTTCAGGGCATGATTGACCTGTGGCTTGTGGAAGAGGACGGCCAGGCTGTTTTGGTTGACTTCAAAACGGATCGCCCGACAGCTGACAGTGACGATTGGCTTCGGGAACGTTATGGAATCCAGATCGATTCCTACACCGAGGCGATTTCGCAGGCGACAGGAAGGCGTGTCAAGGAGCGAATCGTCTGGCTGATCCGTGAGGCAAGGCCTGTTATCTTCCCATAACCTTGCCCCACTGTGAATACATACCGGCCAAAATATTCAGATATATGCCGCTCATCTTCACCTTGAATGCCCCGCCTTCGCTTACTTGACAAAAGGGATGCCCTTGCCTATTGTCTATGGGAAGAGGAAACGGTTGCAGGAAATTCGTTTCCGTATTTTTATTAGATGGAGGAGACACATGGAAAACAATACGCAATATCAACAACAACCGGGCGGTTACGCCCCGCCCCCGCCAGGCGGCTACGCCCCGCCCCCGGCGCCACCCGCGCAAACGAACGGCATGGCCATCGCGGCTCTCGTTTGCGGTGTCCTTGGCATTGTCGGCTCCTTTATTCCCGTCGTCATGTACTTTACGGCCGTTCTGGCCGTCCTGGGGATTATCTTCGGGGTCATGGGAATGAAAAAAGCGAAGCAAATCGGATCGGGCAACGGGCTCGCGATCACGGGACTTGTACTGGGGATCGTCGGTACCATTTTTGCCATCGTCGGAATCATCTGCTACGCCTCGGTGGCCTGCGCCCTCAAGAAGGGTTTTGACGCCCTCGGTGCCTTAAATTAAGTCATGATGGGCGCTCTGCTGCCCTGATGACACGTAATTTGCGAAAAAGAAGAAGGCGCTGCGCAGCGATGATCATACGTCGCCGCCCAGCGCTTTTGACTTGACCGGGTTATGCCTGATCGAGCGGGAAAACGGTATGTTCCCTTATTTTTATTTATTTGGAAAGCTGATCAGCGTCTATGCCCTCCTCTCCCTGGCGGGCGTCTTGGCAGCGGGTACATTCGCCTACCTGTACGCGAAAAAAGCATCGCTGGACGTGATTTCCATGACCTCCATTTTGCTGGTCGCCGTTTCTGCCGGTTGGGCCGGCAGCCACCTGACCTATGCCCTGGTGAATTTCCAGGAGTTGAAACTCTTTCTCTCAAACCTTCACAAGATTCCTTCCTTTGCCGTCTTTCTTCAGTACATGCAGTACCTTTTCGGCGGCGCTGTCTACTACGGAGGCCTTATCACCGGCATCCTGGCCGGCATGCTCTACGGAAAGAAGAAGAAACTGGACCTCGATGCTTACTCAGACATCGGGGCAACGGCGGTTCCTCTTTTTCACGGTTTCGGCCGGATCGGCTGTTTTCTTGGAGGATGTTGTTATGGCGTCGAATGCAAATTCGGATTCATTTACACCCAGGCGGCTGTCGAGGAAGCGAACGGAGTCAGGCGTTTTCCCATTCAGCTGGCCGAGGCGTTTTTGAACTTCGCCCTTTTCTTCTTTCTGTGGCGGCTCTTACGAAAATCCCGCTTTTCCGGCAGGCTTCTCTATCTCTACCTTTGCATCTACGCCATAATCAGATTTACCCTGGAGTTCTGGAGAGGGGATGAAGCCCGAGGCTTTCTGCTGGGTATTTCGACTTCACAGTTCATCAGCATCTTCGTCTTTCTCTTCGGACTGGTCATGATTCTATTCAAAAACAAGCAAAGCGTGAACAGCCCGTAACACACGATTTATCCGCTCTTTCCGGTTGACAAATCGATAGCCAACCGTGACAATACACGGTGGAGGCAGATGGGTTCTGGTGTGCCCCGCGGTCTTCAAAACCGTTGAGGGGGGTTAGGAGCCTCCCGGG
>JAAZGN010000001.1 GCA_012511185.1 Clostridiaceae bacterium | reverse complement strand
GATCTGGGGTGCGGTCATACTGATTACGGCCATGTGGAAGTTTTTGACATTTGAAACATCCTCCCCTGCCTGGTATCTGGCTTTACTATTGTTGGCCGGACTTTTTCTTGTCGTGATCAATATCCACCGTCTCAGGCAGGAATGAAAAGAAAGAGGGCATGCATGAGGTACCCAGCCACCGTCGTTGACGATATTGGAAACGAACACCCAAGGAAAAACCTGCTGCTTGCGCCGGATACCCCTGCGGACGCCGTCAATGAATACAAGACACGGCGGGCAGAGGTTCTAAGCCAGGAGAAAAGCTTCCTGCGGGAATCGTCCAAACGAAAAAAGACTTTTAGATCTGAAGACGATGACAGCGACCCGAGTATTGCCAGATGGCTGGTGGAAGCGAAAGAGAGTGAAGCGCGAGCCGCCTTTTATGAACCCCTGGCCGACCTCGACTACGATTTCGAGCTCCGCCATAAACAGAACCTGGAAATCGCCCGCCAGCTTCCGCTGATCGCCGCGGAGCGGCGCGCTGTTCTCGATGAGTTGGAATCGGCTCGTAAAGCCCTGTCGGAGGCCAAAACCGCGGGACAAAAAGAAGAAGTCGCAATCTTCAAGCAAACCCGAAAGGATCGCCTGACGCAGCTTGGCGACGAAAAAAGCCAGTTGAAACAGGCTTAGCGCCAAGGCATGATTTCCTCCAAGGCTTTCGCCAACGAAAAAAGAGAAGGCGGGCTGGCCGCCAAGGATGAAATCCGCGTCATGCGCCGCCAGCTTCCCATCAACGCGCAAAAAGAGCGTGTACGCTATGCCAGGCACAAGCTGCGCCAGGACAAAAAGAGCAAAATGCGGGTCCTCAACTCCGACCTGTCGGATCTGAGGCGCAAAACCCCGGTTGAGACTGCCAAGCGCAAACCGCTGATTTCCTACCTGACCTGGCCCCTTCCTGGCCTGGGCCAGTTGCTTTTGGGCCAGCGGCTGAAAGCCCTGCTCTTTTTTGCCGGATCCTTGTTTGCCTACCTGATCGCCATTCCTTACGCCCTGGGCCGCGGCAATTACCGGGGCAAGGGTTTGTACGGACTGATCTCACTGGCCCAGGACGGATCCCGGCTTGACCGTTCCGTCATCTTCATGGTGGAAGGCGTCATCGCCATCATCCTGCTCCTGATGGGCCTTCTGATCATTTACCAGTCTTACCGGGACGTCAATCGGGTCGAAAGGCAGATGATCAGGGGTGTCAGGCGCCATAACTGGTTTGAAACGCGAACTTCGGTCAAACGAAGCGGATTTCCCTTTTTCGCGTCAGCCCCGGCGGCACTGGTTACGATTTTCATTGTGCTCCTGCCCATCGCGGTCACCATTCTCATCTCCTTTACCAACTACGATCCCTCCCATCAATCAAAATTCAACTGGGCGGGGCTGGCCAACTACAAGCAGATTGTACTGGGGCAGGGAATTGCAGGCGGGCCTTTCTGGCATATAACCGGATGGACGGTCATCTGGACTATTTTCGCGACGTCGCTGGCCATCCTGATCGGCCTGGTGCTCGCCTTGCTGGTCAACCAGGACCGGATCTACGGCAAACGCCTGTTCCGGACCGTCTACCTGCTCCCCTGGGCGGTACCGGCCTTTATTACCATCATGTTCTTCTCCATCATGTTTGCCCCCGACGGGCCCTTGACAAACGTACTCTCTTCACTGACGGGCCAGATTACTAATATCAAGTACTCGACCTGGGGGACCCGGACAGTCCTGATCCTGCTCCAGGGCTGGCTGGGTAGCTCCTATGTCTTCCTCTTGTGCACCGGGATTCTGCAAGGTATCCCGAATGATCTCTATGAAGCGGCAAAAATCGACGGGGCAACAGGTTTTCAGGCCACGCGCCACATCACCATCCCCCTCCTGCTCTTCCAGACCGCGCCCCTGATGATCGGCCAGTACACCTTCAACTTCAACAACTTCTCGATTATTTACCTCTTCAATGGCGGGGGACCCTTCGAACCGACGAAGTCCGGCAATATTGCCGGCTCATCCGACCTTCTGATTTCCTACATTTATAAACTGACCATTCAGAAGCAGTACCAGGGGATTGGTTCGGCCATCACTCTGATCGTCTCCCTGGTGCTGATCTTTATCGCCTGGTTCGGCTTCAGCCGCTCCAAGGCTTTCCGGGAGGAGAGACTATGAGTAAGAAAAAAGACAAAGGGCTCTACCTGTCAGACCGGCCGCCCTTGACAGCCGTCAAGGTTGTCATGCTGGCGCTCAGCTATATTCTGCTCTTCTTCTATGTATTTGTGATCCTCTGGCCGCTGGCACAGATCCTTTTCACCAGCTTCAACGGCAACCACGGATCCTATATCCAAATTGGTGTGTCCTTCACCTTTTCTACCAGGCACTTTCAATACCTCTTCGGGGAAACCTACTTTTTGAACTGGGTGCTGAATACCATCCTGATCGCGCTCGCGACAGCCACGCTGACCCTGCTCTTTGTTTCATTTACCGGCTACGCCTATTCACGCTACCGTTTCAAGGGCCGCAAGGCGTCTCTTACGGCCGTCATGCTGATCCAAACCATCCCCTCTTTCGCTGGCATCGCGGCCTTTTACACCCTTCACTCCATCATCGCCTCCATCGCGCCCTGGTTCAGCCGGCAGATGTTTCTTATCCTGATATACGCGGGAGGCGGGATCGCTGGCAATACCTTTATCCTTAAAGACTACATCGACTCCATCTCCACGGAGCTGGACGACGCCGCCCGGATTGACGGATGCGGCAATCTGCAGGTCTATCGTCTGATCATCATGCCCATTGTCCGTCCCATGCTGGCCGTGATTACGCTTTGGTCCTTCATCGGACCCTTCCTGGATTTCATGCTCCCGAGCATTCTCCTGAATGACCCCAAAGCCTATACATTGGCGACCGGTCTTCACACTCTGATCAACGATGTACGCAATATGCACCAGCCTGTCTTCGCGGCCGGGGGCCTTCTGACGGCGGTGCCCATCACCATTTTATTTATCGCCTTACAAAAACAGCTCGTATCGGGCCTGGCAAGCGGCGCCGTCAAAGGTTAGGAGGCAGCCATGAAAGTCGACTTGGTCAATATCGGCAAAAAATACGAGGGACGGGAGAATTTCACCATCCGCCACATCGATCTGGAAATCGAAGACAAGGATTTCTGTGTGATTCTGGGCCCTCCCGGTTGCGGTAAAAGTACGCTTCTTCGCATGATCGCGGGACTCAATTCCATCACGGAGGGTGACTTGCTCTTTGATGGCAAGCGCATGAACAAGGTGGAGCCCAAGGACAGGGGCATCGCCATGGTTTTCCAGTCCTATGCGCTATACCCCCATATGACGGTTTACGACAACATGGCATTTTCTTTGAAAATGCGCCAGGAAAAAAAGACCGTGATCCATGACCGCGTCACTGAGGCGGCGGAACTTCTCCAGATCACGGAATACCTCTACTCCAAGCCTTCGGAAATCTCAGGCGGCCAGCGGCAACGTGTCGCGCTCGGCCGGGCCATGGTTCGCAAGGCCGGCGTCTTCCTGCTTGATGAGCCGCTCTCCAACTTGGATGACAAACTGCGCGAACACATGCGTGTCGAACTTGTCAGGCTCCACAAATCCCTTGATACGACGTCGATTTATGTTACCCATGACCAGACCGAGGCCATGACCATGGCGACAAAGATCGTCCTTTTGGACGACGGTAAGGTTCAGCAGATGGGCCGTCCGCCGGAATTCTATGATCGACCGGTCAATTTATTTGTCGCCGGCTTTATCGGTTCTCCGACCATGAACGTCTTCCCCGGTTCAATGGAAGGTAGAATTTTCAGGGCCGACGAGGATCTGTTCACCGTTGAACCGGATCCGGAAGACCAGAAAAAGCTTACAGGCCATGAGGGAAAACGCGTCGTCATGGGGATCCGGTCTGAGCGCATTCTTGCCGGTGAAGCGGAAAAGAACGAAATCAAGGTCGAAGTGGATGTCATCGAGATGCTGGGAAAGGAACAGCTGCTTTATTGCAAATTCCCCAACGGCAAAGAATGTGTCATTTCAGAACCGGGTCATTTCAAATACGCCATCGACCAGGGACACAGCTTCCATCTGGACACCCAGGGTCTCCATTTCTTTGACGAGGAAACAGCGGAGCGGATCAACTAAGGCTTCGGGGCTATCCGGGTCAGATTCAAGGCCGGAGAGATAAAGGCTTCCAGCCTTTCATTGTAAAGAGTTTGGAGAGGGTCTTCTGGATCTTCAAGGACGGTTCTGCCGCTGATCCCAAGTGCCGGGGCGATCCGGTCGCGCAATAAAAGGGCATCAAGGGTAGCCTGGGTTTTCGTCCGTTCCCTTTCATCCGGCAGGTAGTAGGCAGGAAAGACCGGCGAAGGAATGAAGTAACCTTGTGCCGGATGGTAAATGATACCCCGCAACTGATCTGTTCGTTGGCGGAGGCGGTCAGTTGCCCCTTCCCCTCCCATAACAAAAAGATGGACCCTGGCTGCGCGGCCTGCTGCATCCCGGATCAGCGCAAACCCCGAGGCCGTGATTTGATCGCCATCAATGACAAGGGATTCCACGGATCCTTTCAATCGGCCGTATTGCTTGTCGTAGCCTTCCGTTTCGAGACGGCGCTCTTCGAGGTATTCGTCAAAAGACGGCCTGCCCCGCTCCATGAAGGTGATGCCTTCAGGAGTCGCAGCCAGAGGGTGAAAACCGGCACGGGCAAAGGAGGCAACAGCCTCCGGTTTCGAATAAAGGTAGAGTTTGGTGATTCCCAGGTCGAAGGCATGAGCAATGATCCCGGTTAAAAGCTGGCTGAACAAGGGCCCTCCCCGGTGTTCCGGGTCAACCGCAACACATTTCAGCCTGTTTTGATCCCTGGCACCCGTCGCGACCAACCGGCCGTCGTCAAAAATCCCGTAAATCGAAGAATAAGGGGGGTCGGCCGTCAAGCCGGCTGACATGAGGAGGGTTTCCCATTCTTGCCGTGCTGCGGTCTGTTCGCCGAGGTCAAGTTGCTCAAACATCAAAATATACCTTTGCCACCGTCTTTCTTCTGTCATTTTACATGAAAACGAAAAGCCGTGGCTGTAAGGCCTTTGTGCTAAATCCCGACTTTTGAATTTGGACATAGGTGAAAAGCGCCAAGGCCTTGATGTGGTTGGCGATGAAGTGGAAGGCGCAGTAGTTTTCTGCAACATGGTTACATGTAACCCTAGCGCGATTCAGCTTCAACTCCAGGGTTCTCACATGGACGAGTGCCACAAAGAAGTTTAGAAAATGCGTTGCAATATATGCCTCTAAAGAGACACGGGCTGGCTGTTTTTCATTTACAATATGCTTGATTTTTGTTTTTCATTCGTTGGAAATTCAGCAAACACCTTGCCGCACACGGAACAATGATATGAATCTCTGAAATATCCATCCTTCGTATTTTTAATATATATTCCCTTTCTTTTTAACGAAGCCAGGAGTCCCTTTTTCTCAAAATCTTTTTCAGCGTACCATTCCAATATCGCTACCGGTACACTACCGGCACCGGAAGCCAAAATCCGACCTTTTTCCATTTCACCATTACAATATGGGCAATCCATTAAGCAGTTTTTCCAATAAATACAATTTTTATAAAGTGATTGTTAACGTTCTGAATTGATGAGTTTGTTCATAAGTTCTGTCAATTTTGCTTTACTGAAAATATACTGTGTACCGGCTTTTATTGTTTGACCGCTTTCGTCATTTGCAACAAGTTCAACAGTTATAAAAGTACCTTTCAGTCGTCCAGACTCAATCCACGTAACTAATGTTTCCGGTACTATTTTTAAGTAATCCGCAGCTTGGGTTTCGTAAAGAAAATCATCTTATGTTGCTTCGTCATGATTATAAATGTCAAAGGAACTGGGAACCCTACCATCCACAGGCTGATTGTTAATAGCGATGACAATGCTTTGTCCTGCAACGACAATCGCAATGCTGATTAATCAACAGCCAATTGCGGCCGACCAATTGAACTTCTGCATATTAGTTGCCTCCTTGATATTTCTTTTCACCTGCCTTGCACATATTTCATATTATTCAATTGAAAAAATCAACTTGAAATTGTAAACAATAATTTATAGACAAATGGCAAAATGAGCTGGACAACGGGCCGAAATACATATCCGGCATAATCTGGCAATAGAGCCTTTATTTCCCTCCAAAGCTTTATCCTGTCGCGAGAGAAGAACCGTGCTCGGGTGAGCCTCCCCTAAGGATGATCACATCATGAGTGAGAACCAATACTGACCTTGAAAGACCGGGTCCAGATCAAAGCGAAACTGGCCGCCGGTTCTTATCGAAAGATAGCAAAGATCTGGACAAGTCACCGACCACCGTCTTCCTTCCGTCATTTTACATAAAAGCGGAAAACCGTGGCCGTAAGGCCTTTGTGCTAAAATCAGGGCAACTCGATAGCCGAAAAGAGGCCAAAGATGGAATCAATTGCGGGGACAGACCTGGATACCAAATACAATTTCAAGCTTCTGCGCCAAGGACGAAAAAGCGGTATCTTGTGTCATATCACGAGTCTGTCATCACCTCACGGGATTGGGACACTCGGCGATGAGGCCCTTGACTTCATCGATTTTCTGGTCCTGTCGGGCCAGTCCTGCTGGCAGGTCCTGCCGCTGGGGGTGACAGGTTACGGCGACTCACCTTATCAAAGCGTATCGGGGAGGGCGGGGAATCCTTATCTGATTGATCCCGATGAACTGATACGTGAAAACCTGTTGCCGCCTGACGCACCAGGGAAGTTCAATTTCGGAACGGATCCCGGTGCTGTCGACTTCGGTTTATTGTGGGAAAACAGGAAAAAACTGCTGTGGCTCGCATGGGAGACCTTTCGAAAGGGAAACCACCAAGCACTGGAACACGAGTTCAAAGTCTTCTGTGTCAAGGAAGACTTCGTCTGGCTGCACGACTTCGCGCTCTTTATGACCATCAAGGAAACACAGGGTGGTGTAGCCTGGCGATCCTGGCCCGAAGCTTATAAAAGGCGCGATCCGGTCACACTACTGGACTTTGAGCAGGCTCACGAGGAAGAATTGCAGTTCGAAAAATTCCTGCAATTCCTCTTTTTCCGCCAATGGCAGCGGCTAAGAACCTATGCATCGAATGCTGGTATTTGCATCATCGGCGACCTGCCGATCTATGCTGCGGAAGATTCGGTTGAGGTATGGTTGGAACCGGACCTCTTCCAGCTTGATGAGGATTTTTGTCCGACCTTCGTTGCGGGCTGTCCGCCGGACTATTTCTCAGACAATGGCCAGCTGTGGGGCAACCCGCTATACGACTGGGAGGCCCATAAGGCGCAGGACTACTGCTGGTGGACGGAACGGATGCGCTTTCAGCTCAGGCTCTACGACATGATTCGCATCGATCACTTCCGCGGCCTGGAATCCTACTGGGCTGTACCCTGCGGTGACAAAACCGCCAGACGCGGCCACTGGCTGCCAGGTCCGGCCGATGCTCTTTTTAAGGCCATGGAAAGAGAGCTGGGTCTCCTGCCTATCATAGCGGAAGACTTGGGCTACATGACAGAAGAGGTTCACTCTTTTCGCGAACGCCTGGGTTTTCCCGGCATGAAGGTGCTCCAGTTCGCCTTCAACCCCGAGACGACCAGTGATTACCTCCCGCACAATTTGACTGAAAATGCGGTCCTTTACACAGGCACCCACGACAATGATACGATCGCGGGATGGTTCGTGTCAGCCGATCCGCCAGAGGTTGCTTTTGCCAAGGCCTATCTCGGATTAAGCGAGCAAGAGGGGCTTGTTCGCGGCATGATGCGGGGCGCAGCGACCAGCGTCTGCCAAACCGTTATTTTCCAGATGCAGGATCTTCTCGAACTTGGCGATGAGAGCCGGATGAACCGGCCGGGAACAGTGGAGGGCAACTGGCGATGGCGGATGTTACCCGACGCACTGACCCTGGAGCTTGCGACACGGATGCGGGAACTGACACGGATGAGTGGCAGGTTGCCGGGTGAACAATAGACAGGATGGAATCTCCCGTCGACTTTTAGTCGCAGGGATCGCCCGCGACGACACCCCACCAGTGTATGAAGTTACCTTCCCAACTGTGGTAGTAGCCGATGCCGATGTGTGAATAATCAGCAAGGATGATTTCGTTGCTGTACCTTTCCTTCAGTGAGCTGAACAGTTTTTGGGGTGTATCCAGGGCATTTGACCCCCAACTTCCAATGAGCACGGTTTTGACACAGTGTTGGAAAGGATAGGATCCGGACGGAAAGCTATTGTGTTGACTGTAATACACCGCTTGCTGCTTAGCCAATTCGTGTGTCTGCCTCGCCATGCTATACAGCTCCAGGCCATGTTGCGATCTTTCCTGGTTAATCAGCCTTACGACTTCTTCGTCATAGGCATTGTTGTGATACTTCTCAGATGAGGGGATGAGGGCAAAGATCTGAATCCAATGAAGGGCATTATGGTAACTTGAGCCATAGCATCCGACCCCCAGGTGGGTCAAGTCGGGATTCAGGATATTGGCTTTATGTCCAGTTGAATTCATCCAAGCGTTCATGACTTCCTGTGCGCTTGACTGGCCAACGGCTAAATTCTCAGCCGATGCAAGACAGGGTATTTTGATGGCCGTATAGAATCGGCTGCCATCCGGCCGTAAGTGATCGATCTGTTTAGTGAGTTCTTTGGCACGGACCCGGGCGGCCTCATGGAGGCCCTGGCTGGATTTGACGGGCTGGAGGCCGGCTCCGGCGCGTTCCTTGTTGACCAGATTCAGCACTTCATTTTCGAAATCATCCAGGTAGGTCCAGCTTGATTCGCCTGCCTGACTGGATGGTGGTGTTACCTGGTCGAAGTCTTGATCCGGATCAGCCGGAGGATTTGTCTTTGCCGATATTTTTGTCGAGCTTGTTATACTTATCGGTTGCTTGGTCGTAGCCGGAGCCGTCGTCTTTATATCTGTACTCGTGGTGTTGCTGACGGTCGTAGCCTTACTTGTCACAGTCTTTATCTGTACAGAACTTGTGGTCGAAGGCGCATCGGTAGAAGTATGGCTGGTCGTTTGCTGTGTTTGGGGGTTATCGGCCTCAATGGACGTAGCGGTTTTGCAACCGAAACAAAGAAAAAGCAGGGGACAAACAAGTAATGAGAGAAGAGCTAACCGCTTCATGTGGCACCCTGAATAATCAAAATCTATTTGCCGAAAATATAAGATGAATCTTCGAATAAGTCAAATTTCCAACAGTTGAAAGAAAGTTTTTCCACCAGGTCACGCACGCCTTGGCTCATTAAGGGTTTGATGCTTTTTGTGCTAAAATAAATGGGAATAAGAGTCGGGTTTTGATCAATTGACAGGACTCGCAGGGCGCTTCAGGTAAGAGGTATCCAGAAGAATGGTCGAAGACAGAAAGAAGATGGAACTTGTAGACAAGGCCTTCGAAGCCCGTCAAGGGAGTTATTCCCCCTATTCCAGATTCCGGGTTGGCGCTGCCCTGCTGACGTCTGATGGTCGAGTGTTTACGGGCGCCAATATAGAAAACGCTTCCTATGGTGCCACCATATGCGCGGAAAGAACAGCAGCCGTCAAGGCTGCTTTTGCAGGTTCAAGGGAATTTGTCGCGAT
>JAAZGN010000006.1 GCA_012511185.1 Clostridiaceae bacterium | reverse complement strand
TTTGGTAATACCTACCACTTATGGATGCGCCCGGGCCAGGAAGTCTTAGCTGAACTTGGCGGGCTCCACCGTTTTATGAATTGGGACCGGTCGATTCTGACCGACAGTGGGGGCTTTCAAATCTTTTCGCTGGCGAAACCCAGGGACATTGAGGAAGAAGGAGTCCATTTCCGGTCGCACATCGACGGGTCAAGACATTTTTTGACGCCGGAAAAGGCAGTTGCCATCCAGGAAGCGCTGGGATCCGACATTATGATGCAGCTCGATGAGTGTACGCCGTGGCCGGCAGACGAATCTTATGTCCGCCAGTCGCTCGAGCGGACAAGCAGGTGGCTTGACCGGGCGGTCAAGGCCTGGCGCCATCCGGAAAAGCAGGCCCTTTTCGGGATCGTCCAGGGAGGTAGCTACGCGCATCTCAGGATCCAAAGCGCCAGGGAGATTACCTCCTACGATCTGCCCGGATATGGCATCGGAGGGCTTTCGGTCGGGGAGCCGTCCGGGACCATGTACGCCATGCTGGAAGCCGTTCTGCCTCACATGCCGGCTGACCGGCCGCGCTATCTCATGGGCGTCGGATCGCCTGACTATCTGGTCGAGGCTTCAGCCCGCGGCGTCGACATGTTCGACTGTGTCTTTCCGACCCGCGTCGGCAGGAACGGGACGGCCCTGACTTGGGGCGGCCGTGTTGTGATCCGCAACTCCGCTCACCTTCGTTCCGATACACCGCTCGATCCGGATTGTGACTGTTATGTATGCCGCAATTATTCGCGTGCCTACCTGCACCACCTGATCCGGAGCGGGGAGATTTTGGGCCTGCGTCTTTTATCCTGGCATAATCTCGCCTTTTTATTTGATCTGATGCATCAAATACGCCAGGCCATCCAAGCCGACCGTCTCCTGTCTTTCCGTCACGATTTCTTCAAACGTTATGCGGGTTAAACACAGTACCTGTACATTTTATGTTAAACTCATGCTGTCCGGTTTTCCAAAACCGCTCAGATGAAAGATAATATCCAAGGAGGATCGTTATGACCTTATTCCCATTGCTGCTGATGGCTGCCAGTAGTACAGCCGGAGAAGAGCAGTCCGGCGGGGCACTCAGCCTCTTGTACACCATGTTGCCCTTTATTCTAATCGTCGGTGTCATGTACTTTTTTACCATCCGCCCCCAGAAAAAGCGTGAGAAGAAACTGAAAGAAACGATCGCGTCTATGAGGCCGGGTGACAAGGTAATGTCCATCGGCGGCATTGTCGGCCAGGTTGCCAATATTTCAGATGACGAAGTATCAATTTACACGAGCGGGGAACGAACCTTGCTGACTTTCAAGAAATCCGCGATCAGCACTGTTTTCCCCCGGGACACGGAAGTCGAAGGATAAGCGGATCGAAAACCCCTGGCCATCCGGCCGGTTCAGGCAGCGGCGCGCAGCCTTTGGGTTGCGGGCCGTTTTCGTGCGCAAAGATGGCGTATAATATATAAGGGGGTTTTTTCGGGCTTGGTCTCTCATGCAAGGAAAATTCAGGAGTAGGCTTTCGATGGGACTCATCTCTCAGCATAGTATCGACGCGGTGATTGAGGCCAACGATATTGTTGACGTCGTATCTTCCTACGTCCGCCTTGAGAAGAAAAGCGCGCTCAACCTCTTCGGTCTCTGCCCCTTCCACGAGGAGAAGACAGCTTCTTTCAGTGTTTCCCCAGGCAAGCAGATTTTCTACTGTTTTGGTTGCCAAAAGGGCGGGAATGTTATCAAGTTCATCCAGGAGATTGAGGGCCTGTCCTATCCGGAAGCCATTCGGGTTTTGGCTGACAGGGCCGGGGTGATCCTGGAGGAAAGTGAGGACAGCCAGTGGAAAGAGCGGTTTGACAGGCAGAACCTGGCCTATGAGGCAATGCGGGAGGCTGCCCGTTTCTTCTATTCGCTACTGGAGGGCCCCACTGGTGCTCAAGCCCGTGACTACCTTGCCAAGCGCGGTATCGGAAGACCTTTGTACCGGAAATACGGCATTGGATTTTCACCTTGGGGAAGGTCGGATCTCTACCGCGCCTTACGGGAAAAGAATATTTCGGACCAGGCCATGCTGGACGGGGGCCTGATCAGAAAGTCGGGTGTGTCGGACTATTATGACTTTTTCCATCAGCGTGTCATGTTTCCGATCATGGACACTTCCGGCCGTGTCCTGGCCTTTGGCGGCCGCGCGATAGCCGGCGACGGGCCCAAATACATCAACTCGCCGGAAACTTATGTCTATCAGAAGGGCAAACATTTGTTTGGGATTTCGCAGGCAGTGAGAACGGCAAGCAAACATTGGTTTTTGGTTGAGGGATACATGGATGTATTGGCCCTGGCAAAAGCAGGGTTGGAGAACGCAACGGCACCACTTGGAACTGCCTTGACCGCCAATCAGGCTCAGGCAATCAGGCGCTATGTCAACACTGTTTATATCCTGATGGACAATGACCGCGCGGGGAGAGAGGCCAGTCTGCGATCGGGGGAGATCCTTCAAAATGCGGGTCTTTCCGCCCGGTACATTTTGCTGGATGGAGCCAAGGATCCCGACGATTACCTCAGCCGTTACGGGAAAGAACGCCTGGCGGAGGTTTTGCAGGAAACGCTGGACCGCACGGGTTACCGGCTTGCTGTTCTCAAGCAGGATTATCAGGCGGATCATGCAATGACCGAGAGCGAATACCGCGACCAGGCGCTCGATCTGCTGGCAGAGGAGCCGGATAGCACAGGAAGGGAAATCTACGGCGGCCAGATTGCAAGGGAACTGCAAATAAGCCACCGGGCGGTGTGCGAGGAAATTGAAAGAAGACGTGGCATGCGGACGGCAGGAAGAAAAGCTCAGGATACTGCAGGTGACCGGTTGCGCAAATTTCCCGCCAAAATGAAAAAACTGCGCCCTTCTTTTTACAGTGACGATGAGGTAACTCTGCTGATGATGCTGGCCAATAATAACAAGGCCGTCCATGTCCGGCTTGGTATCGATGATGAGAGTATCAAAGCTTACACCATCAATAAGGAAGTCCGCACTTTCCTGTCTTCCGACTCTGTACGGACGCCTTTGGGTCCGCATGATTTCACGGCCGGACCCATGCGACAAATAGCCTCACAGGCGATTGAAGATGCCAGGGAAGGAAGATTGACACTGGCAGGTTTGCACTCTATAGTCGATAGTATTCTGGCTACCGAAATTGAAGTGAATGAGAAGCAAAGCCGTGGTCTTGCTCCGGATCCGGACAGAATCCACACCGTGATCCAGCAGCAGTATCAGGAAATGAGCGGGAGCCAGCTGGTACCTGAACCCGAAAGGGAGGCAGTTATCTTTGAGCAAAAGCTATCCCAGCGCCGTCTGTCGGGCTGGAGGCGCGAGGCCTCACAACTGAATCAGAAAGCGCGGAAGCTGGAACTGGAAGGTTCAGAGGAAGAAGCAGGATACTATTACGCAAAGGCTGCCGACCTGGTGACGGCAGCAGATATCCTTAGAATGATTTTACAAGGAGATAACCGATCGTGAATCATAATGAAGATACTGTCATGGTCAAGACCTTGCGTCAGGCAGCTGCTAAAACAGCTGTACAGCTGTTGACGCGGCCAATGGCCGAGGATGACATAAAGGAACAGGCGTCCCTTCCCCTTGTACCGGAATGGTTGAGCGCCGACCGTTTTTCCGCGCTGCAAGAGCCTCCTCTTAAGGTTCGGTCTGAAGACGAGGTTGTGTCCGAAACGCTCGAAGATGAAACGGCGTTACTTGACCAGCGGGCGGCTTACGAGCAGGCTGCTTCCTCTCTCATGAAAGATGACGAAGATGAAATCGATGATGTGTTCGACCCCGACGCTGAGGAGGACGTTGAAGAAGACCTGCTTACCGAAGAGGGAGAAGATGAAGAGGACGAGGCCGACGAAGACTTGCTTCTTGAACGGATCGACGATGACGAAATGGTCCTGAAAGTCATCTACCCCCTGATTAATAAGGGTAAAGACAATGACGACGAGCTTCAGCAACAGGAGGTGCTCGATTACCTGGAGCAAATCAAATGGGACGAGGAGCGTCTCGACGACGTGATCGTCATGCTGGAGCGGGCAGGTATTGAGGTTATCGATGAAGATGACATCGAAAAGGAAATGAGGGAGCGTGACCGGAATAAAAAGGCTGAAGCCTTCAATGACGCCATGATCGTTGATGATCCGGTCCGGATGTACTTGAAGGAAATCGGCAAGGTTGAGCTTCTTACCGCTGACGAGGAAAAGGAACTGGCTGCCCGTATGGAGGCCGGGGACTGGGAGGCCAAGCAGCATTTGATTGAAGCCAACCTGCGCCTGGTCGTAAGCATTGCCAAGCGCTACACCGGCAGGGGTATGCATTTTCTCGATCTGATCCAGGAAGGGAATCTCGGTTTGATCAAGGCAGTGGACAAATTTGATTACACCAAGGGATTCAAATTCAGTACCTACGCGACTTGGTGGATTCGTCAGGCCATTACCCGGGCCATTGCCGACCAGGCCCGCACAATCAGGATCCCGGTTCACATGGTGGAAACCATCAATAAGCTGATCAGCATCCAGCGCCAGCTGGTGCAGGAACTGGGAAGAGAGCCTGAGGTTGAGGAGATCGCTGCCGAGATGGATCTGACGCCTGAGAAAATCAGGGAAATCATGAAAATTTCCCAGGAACCGGTCTCCCTCGAAAAACCTATAGGTGAAGAAGAGGACAGCCACCTGGGCGACTTTATTCCTGATGAAGACGCGCCCTCACCCGCCGATCAGGCAGCGTCCACCTTGTTGAAGGAAGAACTGACCAAAGTCCTTTCAGGATTGACACCCCGGGAGGAAAAAGTGTTGCGGCTCCGATTCGGTCTGGACGATGGCAGGACCAGGACTTTGGAGGAAGTGGGCCTGGAGTTCGATGTCACGCGTGAACGCATCCGGCAGATCGAAGCCAAGGCGCTTCGAAAGATGCGCGGCCCCAACATGAGTGCCAGGCTCCGTGAGTACCTGGAGTGATTTTTCTTAAAAAAAGAGCGCCAGACTGAGCCTGCTGGCCGGGCTGGTCCGCCAGGTGCACTGCCGCCGGCTGGGTGATATCGGCAGTGATCACGCGTCGGTTCCCCTTGCCCTGCTCAGGGAAGGTAGTTGCGAATCGGTCCTGGTCACCGATATCCGTCAGGGGCCGCTTTCAGTTGCCTCCCGCCGGGCCTTGGAAGAGGGGCGGGGAGAGGAATTTCAAACGAAACGAACAGACGGGCTCGATGGAATTGCACTTGACAAAGACGATGTCCTGCTGATCAGCGGTCTGGGTGGCGATACCATAGCCGGTATCCTTGAATGTCAAGCAGAAAAGGTCCTGATCCCCAAACGGGTCATCGTCCAGCCGCAGACGAAAGAAGAAATCGTCCGTTCCGCCTTCTTGAAGACCGGCCTGGTCATCGCGGACGAACAGTTTGTCGAAGACAGGGGCCGGCTTTATCTGGTCATGATTTCCGACCGCCAGGCTTCCCGGCCCGTGCGAATGAGTCGCCTTGAACTCTTTTTTGGACCCGTCATCCTGTCCCGCCTGACAAAATCAGAAAAAGAACCACTCTTGCACAAATACGTGACCAAACGGATCCGGCGGCTCAAAAAACGAGCCGCTTACGACCGGGCAACCGCCGAACTTTTACGGGCGTTTGAACAGAGCTTCCCCATTTCGTATAATAGACTGGATCAATGCTGAGCCAGCCGGGTGACCGCGGCGCTATTCCGAAAGGAAGGCGCTGAGGAAAGTCCGGGCTCCCAGGGCAGGATGCCGGCTAACGGCCGGTGAAGGCGACTTCAAGGACAGTGCAACAGAAAGAGACAACCGGATTCGTCCGGTAACGGTGGAAAGGTGAGGTAAGAGCTCACCGGTGCCGCGGCGACGCGGCAGCCATGCAAACCCCATCCGGAGCACCGCCGAGGAGGAACGCCTGTCGCCCGCAGGT
>JAAZGN010000037.1 GCA_012511185.1 Clostridiaceae bacterium | reverse complement strand
GTATTTTCCTGGATTTGAAACTCCACGATATCCCCAACACGGTTGCCTCTGCCATGCTGTCGCTTTCCCAACTTAGGGTAAACATGGTAAACCTTCACGCCGGGGGCGGAATCCGGATGATGCGGGATGCAGCAGATGCCCTCCATACACTTGGCCCCGGGAGGCCTCTGATCATCGCGGTCACCGTTCTGACATCATTGGATCAGGAGGTTTTGGCGAATGAGTTGCTGATCGGGGAAATGCTATCCGAAACGGTACTTCGCTATGCCGGAAATGCAAAAACAGCAGGTCTGGATGGCGTGGTCTGCTCCCCTCACGAGGCTCCGGCAGTACACCGGACTTATGGTACGGATTTTCTCACGGTCACCCCCGGTATCCGTCCCGCCGGCGGAGATAAGGGGGATCAGAAGCGGGTTGCCACACCGGAGGAGGCACGCCGTTTGGGTTCGGACTACATCGTAGTCGGCCGGCCCATCACCCGTGCTGCAGACCCGGTGAGTATTTACAGGAGGTGTGTCCATGACTTCCTTGGCACGTCGTGACATTGCCTTGGGTTTACTTGAAATCGGCGCGGTCTTTCTGAGGCCGGATCAGCCATTTACCTGGGCCAGTGGAATTAAAAGTCCCATTTATTGTGACAATCGCCTGACCTTGTCTGATCCCGCGCTTCGTACGCAGATTGAGATCGCCCTTTCGGAAACCGTCCGGGACAAGCACCCTCAGGCTGATGCCCTGATTGGCACCAGTACAGCCGGCATCCCGCACGCTGCGATTGCCGCTCATATTCTGGGGTTACCCATGGGCTACGTGCGTTCGGGCAGTAAGGAGCATGGCCGGCAAAACCGCATTGAGGGCAAGCTGGAGGCAGGATGGCAGGTCGTAGTCGTGGAAGACCTGCTCTCAACCGGAGGTAGCGTAATTGACGTCGTTAAGACGATCAGGGAGGCGGGAGCTGGCGTACTTGGCATCGTCAGTATCTTCACTTATGGCATGCGGATTTGCCGGGAACGCTTGGCGGAGGCTGCGGTGATAAACACAAGCCTTACGGATTTTGATACTGTGGTGGACATGGCCGCCGGCCAAGGTCTTATCCGTCAAGAGGACATTGCGGGACTTCTGGCTTTCCGGGATAAGCCCAAGGATGAAAGCTGGATGAAGGAGGTACTATGAGGCACATTATCAGCATCACCGACTTGTCATTGGAGGAGATTAACGAACTGATCAAATCAGCCCAGGACATCATCGCCAACCCCGACCGGTATAAGGAATCCTGCCGGGACAGGAAACTGGCAACGCTGTTCTACGAGCCGTCGACCCGGACAAGATTGAGTTTTGAAGCTGCCATGTACGAGTTGGGCGGCAGGGTAATCGGCTTTTCCGAGGCCTCCTCGAGTTCTGCCGCCAAGGGGGAAAGCGTCGCTGATACCATCCGTACCGTCTCCTGCTTTGCCGACATCATCACAATCCGCCACCCCAAGGAAGGCGCTCCCACAGTCGCGGCGAACCACGCGACTGTTCCGATCATCAATGCGGGGGACGGGGGACATAATCACCCTACGCAAACGCTGGCCGACCTGCTCACCATCAAAAACGAGAAAGGTCGTTTTGAAGGCCTTACCATCGGATTGTGTGGAGATTTGAAATTTGGACGCACGGTTCACTCCCTGATCACCGCCCTTTGCCGCTACCCGGATATCCGCTTTGTGCTGATTTCACCCGAAGAACTGAAAGTACCAAGCTACGTGAAGCTTCCCTTGAAAGAGGGCAAGGTACCCTACACCCAGACCACTGATCTGGTCAGAGTCCTTCCCGAACTTGATATTCTCTACATGACCCGTGTTCAACGCGAGCGCTTCTTCAATGAAGACGATTATGTACGCCTGAAAGACAGCTACATCCTCACACTTGAGAAACTTGAGTATGCCAAGACAGATCTGTCTATCATGCATCCTCTTCCCCGGGTCAATGAAATATCGATGGCAATTGATTCAGACCCGCGGGCATGTTACTTCCGCCAGGTTATGAACGGCAAATACATTCGAATGGCACTGATTCTTAAGCTGTTGGAGGTGCAGGCATGAACATTGATTCAATCCGCAACGGCATCGTGATCGACCACATCAAGGCAGGCCAGAGTATGAAGATCTACCGTTTTCTCGATTTGGACAAGCTGGACTGCTCCGTAGCCATCATCCAGAATGCCACAAGCAAAAAAATGGGAAAAAAGGATATGATCAAAATCGATTCCGAGCTCAGCGTCGACCTGAACGCCTTAGGCTACATCGACCCCAACATCACGATCAACGTGATCATCGACTGCATCCCGGTCAAGAAATACCATCCGGAGCTGCCGGATACCATCACCAATATCATCCGGTGCAAGAACCCGCGCTGCATCTCCAGCACCGAACAGGAATTGCCCCATGTGTTCAAGCTGACTGACCGGGAGAAGGATGAGTACCGCTGTCTCTACTGTGAGAGCGAGGCAAGCGATTAGCGGGCTCGCAGAGAAGCAGGCTTGGAACGGCATGCCATGCCTGGCTTTTGCGGGAAACACGTGAATCCCGGTACATG
>JAAZGN010000036.1 GCA_012511185.1 Clostridiaceae bacterium | reverse complement strand
CCCTCCGCGAAACGGACCGTTCCGAAAGCGACGTGGACACAATCATCCGCTTTGGGAAAACCCATCCGCTTCATAACGGCAAAGACCTGATTGAAATGGTTTTTTTGCGGAACTCCCACCACATAAACATTCTTGTCAAAATGGTATTCGCGATCCCGGTACAGGATTGAGGCGATGTCACGTGAAGCGTAGATAGTCGAGCCATCGCTTTTCAGGATCAGGCAGGGATTGAGGCCAAAGACATCGAGTTTGACCACCTGGGCCCCTTCACTTTCTTCGAGCAGTCCCTTTTCTTTCAGGGTGTCGACAACTTGGCGAATCATGGGAGAGTAAAAACTTTCCCCATTGGTGTTGTCAAAAGAGATTCCGACCCGGTCATAAATTTTATTGAATTCCATCAGGCTGACCTGGCGGAAAGTCTCCCATAGATCTGTCTCTTCTTGTCCACCCTGCTCCAGTCGGTTAAAGGCAATCCGCGCGTCATCTTCAAGCTTGGGATCCCGCTCCGCCTCTTCATGGAATTTGACATAGATCCGGGTCAGCTCGCGGATGGGCGCCTCCTCCAGGGCCGCCCGGTCGCCCCAGAGGCGCCAGGCTACGATCAACTTGCCAAACTGAGTCCCGTAGTCACCGAGGTGGTTGAAACGCTCCACCCGGTAGCCCCCATACTCAAACAAATTGGCGATGGCCTCCCCCAGGAAAGTGGAAAAGCCATGTCCGACATGGAAGGGTTTGGCGATGTTGGGGGAGGAGTATTCAACAATAACCGTCTTGCCCTCTCCCTCCCCGGTCGCCCCGGGCCTTTCGCCAGCCGTGATCGCGGCCCGCAGGACGGTTCGCGCCAGATAATCCCGCCGGATAAAGAAATTGAGATAGCCGCCCTCGGCTTCCATCCGGTCAATGGCTGTAAAAAGGTCTTCAAGCGACCCGGACGCGGCTTCCTCCAGCGCTTGTTTCAATTCTTCAGCAATCAGCTTGGGCGCTTTTTTCAATTCTTTGGCATGGCGGAAACAGGGAAAGGCGATGTCGCCCATTTCCGGTTTCGGCGGCCTGCCAAGGCCTGCCTCCACCTCCTCCAGATCAACATTCAGCAGCCCTGCCAGGGCTTTTGCGATTTTCGATTCCAAGGTCATCCTGTTCTCCTGTCAGGGCCAAAGAGGCGTGTGGTAAATACCCTGCCATACAAATTTGGCTAGTGCTTCCATCACCCGCGGCTTGTCCTCTCTGTTGGTCACGCCGTACCAGGTGTCTTCCACCGCCATGGCCCGCACGCTGGCTCCGCCTGAAGCCAGGTCCTGACCAACAACAATAGGCAGTAAGTACTCGGCGGTCAAGGGGTCAAGGGCAGGAAGATTGTCCAGGAAGGCCTTGAAACCCGAGGCCAGGCGGTCGATAAATGAGGCCGGGAAGCCCCAGAAGTTCATGGATACAGGGCTGTCAAGGGACAGGCTCTCATAGCTGGCTCCGCCGTCGGGCGAAAACCGGGCCACTTCCCCTGACCTTTCAATCGCCTTAATCTCTCTTAAATTTTTGAGCCTGCCCCCTGGCTCGATCTCACAGACTCCGCGTGAAACCTGACCGTAATCGGAGAGTGTGTCGCCAAGCCGCCAGACGCAAAGCCCGGCCTGGTCTGCCTCCTCCCCGCCGTCTGTCCGGGTCAGGAAGGTGTGGATGGCCCGGTAGGCCCCCGACCCGTAGTAGTCATCAGCGTTGATGACGGCAAAGGGCCCCTCAATCTGTTCCCGCGCCGCCAGAACAGCTTGGCCGGTACCCCAGGGTTTGACCCGGCCCTCCGGCACTGAAAAGCCTGCGGGGAGGTCGCGCAGATCCTGGAAAGCATACTCATAATGCACCCGGCCTTTCAGTTTATCTCGGATCAACCGGTCGAATTCTTCTTCGAAATCCTTGCGGATGACGAAGATCACTTTCGAAAAACCAGCCCGAACAGCGTCGAATACCGAATAATCCATCAAAATCTCACCCGATGGTCCCAAGGGCTCGAGTTGCTTAAGCCCACCATACCGGGAGCCCATGCCGGCCGCCATAATCACAAGAACGGGATCCTTTTTTTCCATGCCGTCTTCCTATCTGCTTCCTTTGCCCGCATTGAAATCTGTTTTAATCATAACACGGACCAAGGGGTCAGGCCGCTGTTTTAAAGGCCGTCTATGGTAGAATAAGGCTGGCCGGCAGCCAGCCAAAAGGTTGCCGCATGAAGGGATTATGACACGATGGAAAATACAAAGGCAACGACCAGTGATATCCGGCTGGCTGTCCTGATCGACGCGGACAATGTCCCCCCACACAATGTGCGTGGCATGATGGAGGAAATTGCCCGGTACGGAACACCGACCATCAAGCGGATCTATGGCGATTTTACCAAGCCGAATCTGGCCCAGTGGAAATCGCAGCTGCTTGACTACGCGATCAGTCCGATCCAACAGTTCAGCTATACCTCGGGCAAGAACGCCACCGATTCCGCCATGATTATTGACGCCATGGACATTTTATATACCGATAAGATCGACGGCTTCGTTCTTGTCTCCAGCGACAGCGACTTTACAAAACTGGCGACACGTCTCCGTGAATCGGGCAAAACAGTCTACGGTTTCGGTGAGATGAAAACACCCAACGCCTTTATCGCGGCCTGTGACCGTTTTATTTACCTTGAGATCATCGATCAGCACACCGAGGACGAGGACCAGGAGAAAGAAAAGCCCGAAAAAGAAACGGCCGCCAAGCCGGCTTCACGGGCCAGGGCTTCTGTCAAAAAAGAAACCGATAAAAAAGAGGCCGATAAAAAACCGGCCGCCGAAAAGAAGCAGGCCGGAACCAGGGACGCGGGCGGCATCCGCAAGGTTGACCGTGAACTGATCAAACTGATTAATTCTTCAATCCGCGATGTGGAGGATGAAAACGGCTGGGCCTTCCTGGCGGAAGTCGGCAATCTGATTATCAAAAAACAGCCCTCCTTTGACTCTCGAAACTATGGCTACGATAAATTGACGACTCTGGTCCGGTCCATGGGAAGATACGAAATCGAGATGCGGGATACGGGTAACCCCAATGTCAAGCTGGTCTACTTGAAGATCAAGGCCCGCTGACTTCCTCCAGCCAAGCTCAATCCCAGGAAATCATCCGCAGCAGCCATCCTGTTGGCAATACTTTGGCTGCCAGCCGGATCAGCTTCCCAACCGGGCTGGTAACAACCACACCCTTGTTCCGCCGCATGGCCACCAGCGTTTTTTGCGCTACCCGGACGGGATCCTCGATACCGAAGCGCTTGTAGGATTTCAATAAGGCTTCTTTTTGTTCCGCTGTAAAGAACTCCGTCAGCATGGGGTTGGGACAGGTGACAGACACCCGGATCCCCTGCTTTTTGACTTCCTCGCGAAGGGCGCGACCGAAGGACAAAATAAAGGCCTTGGATGCTGCATAGGCTGCAAAACCGGGCTGGGGCAAAAAGGCGGCAACCGAGGATGTGAAGAGGATCGAGCTGCCCTCCTGCATGAAAGGAAGCGCCAGCGACGTCATGGCCAGCTGCGCCCTCACATTCAGGTCGCAGAGTTGCCGGTGCGATTCAGGCTTCTGCGAGCCAAATGTGCCGGCGCACCCCTCCCCCGCATTATTGACGAGCAGGTGAACCACGGGTTCCTCCTGCTCAAATAATTCGTTTAAACGCTCATAGGACAAGTCCGTTGACAGATCAAGGTCCAGAATCCTTGCTTCATGGCGAAGCGGGGAAGCAAAGGACGCCAGTTTCTTCTCATTTCGGGCGATCAGCCACAGAACCAGCTCGTCGGGCAGCGTTTCATCGAGCAACCGGGTCAGCGCCGCGCCCAGGCCTGATGAAGCTCCGGTAATCAGAACAATGGCCTTTTTTGTTTCCCTCCCGTTGCCTGCCTGGCTCATCCCGGCCACCTCCGCCTAAACCCCCTGCGCGGCCTTTCCTGCCGCAGTGTTTTAATCATATCATCTGCTTGCCTTTGTGCTATCATGAAT
>JAAZGN010000035.1 GCA_012511185.1 Clostridiaceae bacterium | reverse complement strand
GAGATGAGGTTCAGGCGCAACAGGATTGCGTTCAACACCCCGTACTCACCGTGAAATATCAGTTTCCACAAGCTGCCGCTGACCACCGTGGGAAGTGCCCAGGGGATGATGACAATAGATCTGAGAAATCTTACGCCCGGGAAGTTTTCGTTCAGAAGTAAGGCAATGAGCAGGCCAAAGACGATCTCCAGGACAGTTGAGACGACCGTGAAGTCAAGGGTACGCCAAAGGTCTGCCCAAAACTCCTTGGAGGACAAGGCGCTGATGTAAAAGTGGAGGCCGGCGAACTCCCCGTACTGGGAACTCATGAGATCGGAGTGCACCAGTCTGTAGACCAAAGTGGCGAAGAGGGGCGCAATAATGACCCCGAAAACCACAATCATGGCGGGAGAAATAAGAATCCAGGCGTATCGTTGTTCTTCCCGTCTGCGCTTCAAGTTGCCCTCCGTCAATCGGGGAACGGGTGCCGGCCGGAGCAAGTTCTTAAGCTTGCCCCGGCTGGTCGCTCAATAAAACACTTTACTTGGCTGCCAGATCAAGTGCTTTTTGTTGCATGTTGTCAAGCGCGGTCTTGGCGTCGACATTACCCAGCAGCGCCCTTTGCAGTTCTGCCTGCATGTATGTAGACAATTCACTGTAATAGGGCACCATAGGACGGTTTTCAATGTACTGGAACTGTGTTCCCGATGCCTCGACCAGATCCGCGCCGGCCGTCTCAATGACTCTGCTGTCAGTATACAGGGATTTCCAGATCGGGAGGGCGTTGGCGCAGTATTTAGCCTGGACATCCTTCGATGACAGGTAGAGCATGTAGTCCCAAGCTTCGTCGGGGTGTTTGCAGCCTGTCGTGATCATCAAGGGCATGCCGCCGTTGACGGTTGCGCTGACGATGTCTCCTTCACCAGGAATGATACCGATTTTGCACTGGCCGGCAACCGCTGATTGCTCAGGATCGTTCATAACACTGTTCATGTAGGTCCAGTTAACCGCGAACGCGGCGTTTCCGGCACAGAAGGTGTTAAGGACATCATCCTCAATCATTTCGATCGACGTGGGGTTGATGAGGCCATTGTTTAAGCTCTCGACCCAGAATTCGAGCGCAGCCAGATTTTCTGCACTGTTGATGGTCGGGTTGTTGCTGGCATCGACGAAGGCACCTCCATGAACGCCCGCGATGACGGTGAAGGCAGTGATCATGCACTCTGCCTGGGCCCAGCTGGACACGACAGGGTACTCAACGATGCCCGCGTCTTTGATCTTCTGAGCGTACTCAAACATCTCCGACCAGGATGCAGGCGGGGCACTGATTCCAACATCTTTGAGCATGGCCTCGTTGTAGAAGAGGTACTGCACGTCGTTCAGCCAAGGCAGGCCATAGTACTTGCCTTCATACTTGCAGGAGTCCAGGGCACCCTCGTAGATGTCATCCAGGTCCAGTTTCTCAACCCTGTCGGTCACATCAAGGACCAGATTGGCTTCAGCAAAGGCGGGTGGCCAGATACAGTCCCCCAGAACCACATCGTAGCCGCCACTTTCAGCTGAAGCAAGAATCTTGGGCTCCAGTTCTTCGTAGGCGACGAACGTCAGATTAATCTTAATGTTGGAATGAGCTTCCATGAACTCATCGGTCATCGCGGTTACTTCATCTTCGCTGTATCCGGCCTGCTTCATGAACAGGGCATTCAGGGTGATCCCATCACCAGCGGGCCCGGGTTTGGCACATGCAGTAAATGTGAACAGCATAACCACCACCAGGACGATGCTCGCCAGTATCCTTGTTTTTTTCATTCATCTTTCCTCCCTAGGATTTTTTCTTAATATCGGCGAATTGGACGCCGTATCAACCACATCAGTGCTCGCTGACCACAATCTTCTCGGCAAGCGGCTCGACAAAAAAGAACTTGCCCGGCAGGGTGGGCATATAGGAAGAAGGAATCCACCGCGAAGGACCGTGACGAAGCGTGCACCACAGTGACACGCCGGCGGTGGCCGCCCCGTAATCAAAGATGGCGTCTACACCGCCGATGCAATAATCGCTTTTCAGAAAAATGCCCGGTCCGATGGTGTTTGCCCGGCAGGGTACGCTGGTGAAGTCGCTTTTATAGCTCAAAATGGAATTCTGTTCGATGGAGAGGGGGTGAAGCTTGGCCGCGATCCGATATTCTGCCTGACGCCATTCTTCATCGGAAGCATAATCTTCGCCGAAATGCGGTTCCCAAAAAGCGACATGGAAATCCCTGCCAACCCCGTATACAGTGACCAGCTTGCCGCCGTTCGTTTTGATCGCGTTGATTTTTTCCCCGTAGGACGGCAAGGTGTCCTTGGTCGCGAAAAATCGCTGGTCACGGGGCACTGTCAGTTTACCAAGCCTGCCATAAAAACCGCGCTCCATGGCATACTGGAAAGAACCAATCTCATCTCCCGGCGTCGAGTTGCCCTGATCGTCGGTCCATTCATCCATGCTGAAACAGTAAAGATGGTCGCAGGGCACATTCCAATACTTGAGGAAATACACCACCCAGTCATATTGTTCCATAGGACCGACGGGCAAAATCATGGCCAGTTTGATCTTCTCCTCCCTGGCCTTTTTGATCTGTGACGCAATTTCGAACCCAAGTTTGACATAAAATTCAGGTCGGTCTTTACACGTGTTCACTGAAAAACCGGAATTCCAAAATAGTTGTCGCTGCAAGGCTTCGTCAGGCGAGCTTCCGAGACACCCGCGAATTCTTTGCAAGTCCCAGCCCGGTGGATAGAAATCTTCCATCAAGGAACCCTTGATGGTATTGAGCATGTTAAACTTCATCTGTCTACCGCCCCCCCCCATAAAATAAACTTCTTTTACTAAAGCCAAGAGATCACCAAGGCTTCAACGACGGGTCCGTCAAAATTATAGAGCCGCAAACAGGAAATGTCAATAAAAGTTTGGTACTTTGTTCCGATATTTGAGCAATATGACCGATCTGCTGAGTTGGATGTGATTGACTTTACCCGACATGGGGATGATAATGTTCAAAGAGAGGTAGAGATAGTTAACTGTATTTATTAATACAGGATCGGAGAGGCAACTTAAATTGAAGCACGGTGTCAATCAATTCATTCAGAAACAAAACAATTTATCCCTGATTCTGCACTACCTGGTCAGGAATCGCTCCTGTACGAGGGTGTGGCTGGCTAAAAAAACAGGTCTTACACAAGCATCCGTAGGAAAGCACATCGCCCAGCTCCTCGAATGGGGCATGGTCACGGAAGAAGAGGGAATCACGACTGAAAAGGGTCGCAGACCGCGCCGGCTTGAACTTCAGGGCGCCAAATACCGTAGCATCTCCATCCGCATCAACCGCGACTACATTACCTGTGCCCTCTTTGATATGTCAGGCAGGCAGTACGATCATAAGCAGATCCCCGTGAAAGCAACCGAAGGTGTGGATGCTGCCATGGCCAAGATGTACAAAGCTGTCGGCCATATGATCCGGACAAGTGACATCAAGCCTATCTGCATGGGGCTGGCCGTAGCAGGCCCCTACAATAAGAGGACGGGCAAGATTGTGCTCATGAGCGGGTTCCCGGGCTGGGAGAAAGTGGACTTGCAGGCGGAGCTCGAAAAAGCTTTCTCCATCCAGACCTTTGTGGAGCATGATGCCGTGTGCGGCGCCATGGCAGAAACATGGTTCGGTAGCTCTTCTCCCAACAGCAACCTGATCTTTATCGCTGCGGACAAGGGTATTGGTGCAGGTATGGTGATCAACGGCAATATCTATGAAGGACGCGACGGCTTTGCCGGCGAGTTCGGTCATTCCAGTATCAATGTGTTCGGCCCTCAATGCGAGTGCGGGAATCTGGGCTGTCTGGAGCTGTACGGAACCCTGAAGGCCATGCTCGATGACTATAAGGATGAAGTTGGTAACCCGCTGGATACGGGTCTGGAACCAGAAGAGATCACTGAAGAGTATTTCATCCGCAAAGTCAGGGAAAAAGATCCGACGGCAGTTGAGATTTACAAAAAGACAATTGGCTACCTGGGATTCGGTGTCGTTGGCCTGGTGAACACCATGAGTCCTGATACCGTGGTTTTCGGCGACAAAATCATCATTGACCGGGATCTCTTCATCGATACGGTTACCCGGGTTCTCAAACGCTATCTGGTGGGGGAAATTTTCCAGGGACTGGAGATCCGGACCGCCTTGCCGGACATGGATTCCATTTTGGTCGGCGCGAGCGTCATTGCTTTCGAAAGGCTGCTACAGGATCCCTCTGCCAGCTTTACCACGGATTAGGAGGGGAGTGTGATGCCTTATTATCTTGGTATCGACCTTGGCACAACCGGTCTCAAGACCATTGTGACAGACGGACAGGGCGCGATTTGGGGGAGTGCTTATCAAGGGTATCCCCTCCACACCCCCCGGCAGTCATACGCCGAACAGGATCCGGAGGACTGGTACCATGCCTTGACCACGACCGTCAGGCAGGTACTGGCCGACACAGGCATTGATCACCGCGACATAGCGGGCATCGGCTTGTCGGGCCAAATGCACGGGACGGTACTGCTGGATGACCGCATGAAGCTGCTGGGCCCGGCTATTATCTGGTGTGATCAGCGATCCAAGGATGAGGTGGCCCTTGTCTACCGGCAATTTTCTGCCATGGAACTCAGCACCCTTGTACAGAACCCGGTCGCGACCGGTTTTCAACTGAGTTCCCTGCTGTGGCTGAGAGAAAACGATTTGTCGACCTATCAGCGGATTCGACACGTCCTGTTGCCCAAGGATTATCTCCGCTTCCGTCTGACAGGAACCATCGGGACAGAACCTTCCGATGCGTGCGGCACGCTGCTTTATGATGTGATCAATCAAGTGTGGAGCCATGAAATACTCCGGCATTTTGGAATCGATGAGAGGATTCTTCCGGATCCTGATCACCGATCCTGTGAAATTGCCGGTACTCTTACGACAACAGCTGCCCGCGAACTGGGCCTTGGCAGGGAGACCTGTGTTGTCTTTGGAGGGGGCGACCAGCCCATGCAGGCCGTGGGAAATGGCATCTTGACGGACGGTCGTGCCCTCCTGACCCTCGGGACCGGCGGACAAGTGTTCGTGCCGACCGGCAAACCCTTACCGGATCCCGGACTGCGGTTTCACACTTTCTGTCATGCTCAGGCGAACAGCTGGTATTATCTGGGTGCTGTCCTTAACGCCGGGCTTGCCCTTAACTGGGCGCTGAAGCATTGCTTTAATCTTAGTGATTTCGGCAAGGTGGGAGAGATAGCCGCCAAGTCGCCTGCCGGTAGCAGGGGCTTGTTTTTTCTCCCTTACATCAGCGGAGAACGGACCCCTCACATGAACCCGGACGCCAAGGGTATTTTCTGGGGTTTGAGCCTGGGCCATTCGAGGGAAGATTTGATCCGCGCCGTCATGGAAGGGATTTCTTATTCGCTTTGGGACGCTTACGAGTGCCTTGTCTCTGTGAGCGGCAAGCCACGGTCCCTGATTGTAACAGGGGGCGGTGCCAACAGCAGGCTCTGGCGGCAGATCCTGGCAGATATGCTGGATGCTCCCATATTCACGACAGACAGCAAGGAGACCGCCTGCCTTGGAGCTGCCATTTGTGCCATGGTTGCCGGGGGTGAGTACCCGGATCTGGTAACGGCCTGTACCGGGATCATTAAGGTGAACAGCGAACCGCTGGCTCCCATAAGAGAAAACACGGAAGTTTACGCTGAAGGCCACGCCTTGTTTCAGGACATCTACCGGGCCAACCGGCATCTTTTCTGAAGTGCATGCCGAAAGACACAGAAAGGAGCCGTTTCAGCAGGTTCAAGAGCAGGCTAAACGAGGGCCGGTCACGTATAATGAAAAAAGAAATTGAGACGGATGAATGACAATCAATACTAGGGGGTACTGAGATGGCGCGAGTCACCTTGAAGGCAGTTCAGAAGATTTATCCCTTGGAAGAGGGTCGAAAAGCGCGAAAAACCGATCCAGCCAGTAGCGAGAGGGAAAAGAGTTTTCAATACACGGATAAAGGTTTTATCGCCGTCCATGACTTCAACCTGGACATTGAAGATAAAGAATTTGTCGTTTTGGTTGGTCCCTCGGGTTGCGGCAAGTCGACCACCTTGCGGATGATCGCCGGCCTGGAGGAAATCACAGCGGGTGAACTGTATATCGGGGACAAGCTGGTCAACGAGATGGCAGCCAAAGACCGTGACATCGCCATGGTTTTTCAAAGCTATGCCCTTTATCCTCATATGACGGTCTACGACAACATGGCCTTTGCCCTGAAATTGCGCAGATTGCCCAAGGATGAGATTGACCAGGCTGTCAGAGAAGCGGCAGAAATTTTGGATATCACGGAATACCTGAGGCGGAAACCGAAAGCCCTTTCAGGCGGTCAGCGCCAGCGGGTAGCCATCGGTCGGGCGATTGTCCGAAGGCCGCAGGTCTTTTTAATGGACGAGCCCCTGTCGAACCTTGACGCCAAGCTCAGAAATCAGATGAGGGCGGAAATCATCAAGCTTCGCCAGAAAGTCGACACGACTTTTATCTATGTGACCCACGATCAGGTGGAGGCCATGACTTTGGGCGACCGCATTGTCATCATGAAAGACGGCTTGATCCAGCAGGTCGGTACGCCGCAGGATGTCTTTGACCACCCGGCCAATCAATTTGTCGCGGGCTTCATCGGTTCTCCCCAGATGAACTTCTTTGAGGTTTCCCTGGATGCCAGGGATGACCGGTATTTCATTACCATCGACGGCAAGGAGATCACGCTTTGCGACGATATGCAGCAGGTCTTCCAGGCAAGTGGGGAGAAGAGAAAAGAGGTCATTCTGGGGATCCGCCCCGAGCACATCTCCCTGGCCAACGAGTCCGAAGCGCACATGAGGGCAGTCGTCGATGTCTCTGAAATGATGGGCAGCTCCATTCATCTTCATGCCAACCGGGATAAAAAGCCGCTGGTGGCGATAATCCCCGACCAAGGCTGGTCACACCGGAGCAGCTTCAACTTTGGAACATCGGTTTTCTTTACCTTTGATACAGAGGTCATTCACCTCTTCGACAAAGACACGGGGGCCAGTCTGCTTTCCTGAGATGAAGCTACAAGCTCAAAAGGCGGGAATAATATCCGCTCATCCGGCGACGCCTCAGTGCTCAGTACCAGCAACGAACCGCTATGGATCGGTTTCATGAGATAATGTCACCGGGGAACAAGCATGATCTATTTTGACAACGCAGCAACCAGCCTGATCCGGCCGCCTGAGGTGGCAGAAGCCGTCTTTTACGCCATCAATCATTTCGGCAACGCGGGTCGGTCCTTTTACGACGCCACCATGGTATCCAGCCGGGCAGTCTACAAAACCCGGGAAGCCATTGCCAGTTTGGTCGGCCTGGACAACCCCCTGCAGGTGGCCTTTACCTCGTCGGCTACCGAAAGTCTCAACCTGGTTATCCGGAGCCTGATCAAGCCGGAGGACGCGGTCATTACAACGGTGACCGACCACAATTCAACTTTAAGACCCCTCTATCTGAGCGGTTGCCAGCTGGATTTCATCAGCTGCGACGATCAGGGTAATCTGCTCCTGGATTCCCTTGACCAGCTCCTACGGCCTAACACCCGCTTCATGGTGGCCAACCACGGCTCCAATGTGACCGGCAATATCAACGACGTAAAAACACTTTATCAGTGGTGCCAGGCCCACCATCTGACTTTGGTCCTGGATGCGGCCCAGACTATGGGTTCCATTGAGGTCAAGGCTGACATGGCCGACATCATCTGCTTTACCGGCCACAAGAGCCTTATGGGACCGCAAGGGACAGGCGGCATCATCGTCAAAGAAGACCGGACCTTCGAGGTTGTCAAGACAGGCGGCGCCGGCACCGACAGCTTTGAGCGTTTTCAGAACCAGCATGTGCCGGACGTTTTCGAGTGCGGCACCCAGAACAGCCACGGCCTCCATGGCCTGCTCAAGGGGGTGGAGTACATCCTTCGGCAAGGCATCGATCAGATCAATGAGCGGGAAAGCAGGCTGGTGTCAAGGTTTTACCAAGGTATCCGGGATCTGGATCAGGTCACCTTGTACGGTGACTTCACCAGGCCCCGCCTGCCCGTTGTTTCACTGACGGTGGAGGGGATGGATTCTGCCGACCTGGCTCTCATGCTCTGGGAAGACTACCAGATCGCGACCCGGGCCGGTGCCCACTGCGCTCCTTTGATCCATCAGCATTTCAAAACAAGGGCCCAGGGTATGGTTCGTTTTTCCTTCTCATCTTTCAATACAGAGGAAGAAATTGACCGGGGCATCGAGGCCCTCCGAAGGATAAGCAATTAAGATGGAGTACATCATTACCTTTGAGAGCACCAGCCAGGCCGTTCAGACCGAACGCCTGCTTACCGACAAGGGCTTCAAGGTCCGGGTCATGCCGCTTCCGTCCCAGATCAACGTGGGCTGCGGGGGCTGCTTCCGGCTGGAGGAGCAGGACCTGGAAGGAGCCCTCAGGGTCCTTTCTGACCACCAGATCGGGGGAATCCAGGTCTTCCAGAAAACCATTGTTAACAAAAGAACCAATTACCGGCTCTACCCGGTCAACACCCAGGAGGAGATTGAAAAAGATGAAGAATGAATCGGATCCCAAGCTGGTCATCCTGATCAGCAAGGATGCCATGGGCGACGGCTCCAAGGAGCTGGGTCGGATCCTGATCAAGAGCTATCTGGCCACCCTGGTTGACCTGCCTCAAACTCCCAGCCACCTGATTTTTGTCAACGCGGGTGTCTTTTTGACAGCCAAAGATAGCGCGGTTCTGGAAGATCTGAAAGACCTGGAAGCCAAAGGAACCAGGATCCTTTCCTGCGGTACCTGCATCAATTTCTTTGAGCTGGGTGAGCCTGCCGTGGGGACCGTCTCCAACATGCAGACGATTTCGGGCCTTATGGCTTCAGCGGAGCGGCTGATCAGCCTTTAGCCTGAAGCGTTCCCATAGCCTGCCATACTTGTCTATGCAGCCATAACTGAAATGCGAAAGAAATAATCAAATCCATCAGTTATAAGTGCAAGAATCAAAACTGAAGGCAGGGGCCAAAACCCCCTGTCTTTCTTTTCTATGAGAAAATAGAATAAGGACTGCCAGGGCAGTCGGAATTAGGAGACTCTCAACCTTGGACCGCACCATCCTGCACTGCGACCTCAACGCTTTTTACGCTTCGGTGGAGTGTGTCATTAATCCGCATCTGAAAGGGGTGCCCATGGCCGTAGCCGGCAACCCCAAGCACCGGCACGGTATCATCCTGGCCAAGAACCAGCTGGCTAAAGAGGCCGGTGTTAAAACTGCTGAGACTATCTGGCAGGCGGAGAGAAAATGCCCCGGCCTCATTTTGGTACCGCCACGTCACGATGAATACGCCAAGTACTCACGCCTGGTCAACGCCATCTACCAGGAGTTCACCGATCTTGTCGAACCCTTCGGGATCGACGAGAGCTGGCTGGATGTGACGGGTGTCCTGCATCTTTTCGGTGATGGCAGGACCATGGCCGACCGGATCCGGCAAACGGTCAGGGAGCGGTTGGATCTGACCTTGTCGGTGGGTGTTTCCTTCAACAAGATTTTTGCCAAGCTGGGAAGCGATTACAAAAAGCCGGATGCCACCACGGTGATCACAAAAGATAATTACAAAGAGATGCTCTGGCCTCTCCCGGTCTCCCGCCTCCTCTTTGTGGGCAAGGTCACCCAAAAGACTCTGTCAGGCATCGGCATCACCACCATCGGTCAACTGGCCGCCCTGGATAAGGAGAGCCTGATCACCCTCCTGGGCAAGACGGGCGGCATGCTGCACGACTACGCCAATGGCATCGATGACAGCCCGGTCCTGTCGGCCTATGCCGACCAGGAATTGAAGTCGGTAGGCAACGGGACGACCTTCGATCACGACCTGACAGGCTACCAGGAAATCCTCTCGGGCATCATGCCCCTCTGTGATGAGGTGGCTGCCCGGATGCGAAGTTACGGGGTCAAATGCCAGGTGATCTCGGTCCAGATCAAGGACCCCAGGTTCAAGAGTATCTCCAGGCAGAAGACATTACCAAG
>JAAZGN010000236.1 GCA_012511185.1 Clostridiaceae bacterium | reverse complement strand
AGATCTTCCATTGTGACGCCCGAAGGAAGTTTGACGTTAGTGAAGTCAAAATCTTCCAAGCGCTTTCGTGAGGGGAAGTTCGCCTTATTGAGCCGTTTTACCCGTCGGCTTCGGTTACGGTGTTCCACCTCGGCACGGAAGATGTCATGCAAGAATTGTTCTTGCGCTTCATTGGCTCGTTCTTCGCAAAGGGCGACGACACGCTGAGATAGTTTCAATTGCTTGCAGTAGTCGGAGATGCCTCGCCTTAATGTCTCTCGTTGCATTTAAACACCTACCTTTGTATCCAAAAGAAACCGGTCATAGATGCCAAGGTCGACCTCTTGCGGCGGGCTTACTGGTCCAATCTCGCTCTCCATTACCTGAGCCGCATAAAGACAGGCCTCCGCGTATCCACCAATGCCCTCATCTAAAGATCGCATCAAGGCCTTGAGACTTACCTCCTGGCTGTGCCGTTCCGACAATTGCCATAAGACCCGAAGAGCGCGTTGCAAGAGAGGTGTATCCAGCACATCTAAACGTTCGCGCACCTCACCAGGTAGTGCTTCCCGCAATCCACTGTTGCGCCAAGCATTGGGCGCACGGACAAGTTGTAGCAGGGTCGTGTAATGGTCTGTCGTGTCCGTTCGCTGGTCCCCATATCGTCGCTCATGAGTGACCACATGCTCGCCGATTGAGTCGTAGAGCTCAACGACATGCGCACGGATACCGACCGTGATTTCCTGGCGTCCAAGTTCCGGACGGCTCGAGTAGTAATGCTTGCCTTCCAGGCAGATCTTGCCATAGCCATCTGACCGTTTCGTCTCATAACGGATGACATCGAACCGAAAGTCCGGAAGATCTCTCATCGCCGCCAAATCCTCCTTAAAAAGGTCGCCGACAAGGATTAGCTTTTTGTAGTGCTCTTTTTCTTGTTGGGATTCACATTCAGACAAAAACTTTTCATTGAACACCGTAAGGTCATCCAGCTCCCGGACAGGTACAAAGAAATTGCGGCGTATAAAGCCTACCTTATTCTCCACGTTCCCTTTTTCGTGCCCCGAGTTGGGATTGCAAAAACGAACCTCAAATCCATGATGCATCCGGAAGCGGCGAAAAAGAGCAGATTCACGCACAATCGCCTCGATGCGTTGACCGACTCCCGAAGCGTTGTCAAAGATAATCACTTGAGGGATGGCCCCCATGTAGTAGAACATGGATAAAAGTCCCTCACAGACGCATTCTGCCGTTTCCCCCCGAAACAACTGCACGTAGGAGTGGTTGCTGTGCGGGAAAGAAAGAACCAGATAGTAGAGGCGTTCCAGGCGGCCTTGGACCAGGAAGTCTGCTTCCCCGAAGTCGGCTTGAGATTCCCCCGGATACCAGTGAAGTTCCAGATAGGCCGCGCCTTCACGGCGTTTTTCTTTTAGCGCTTTGATGTACCGTTGAACCGTGGGGTAGGATCCCTCATAGTCGGTTTCATCTTTGAGGCGGTCATAGATTTTCGTAGCTGTGTGACGTTGTTTATGCCAGGTCTTGCGATCTTCTTCCAGCCACGTGTTGATGGTGTCTTTGTAAGGATCGAGTTTCGATGGGCGAGCTATTTTGATGGGCATGACTTCTGTGAAATCCTTCTCTTGCAGATATTTTCTCACCGTCTTTCTGTCATAACCCAAGTCACGGGCGATCTCGGCGATACTGCTGCCATTCTGACATGCAAGTCTGATACTATCGATTTGGGACATGTTGAGCATTCCTTCCCAGCCTACCTTT
>JAAZGN010000034.1 GCA_012511185.1 Clostridiaceae bacterium | reverse complement strand
GTGCTGGACCGCTCCAAGGAGCCGGGGGCGCAAGGTGAAGCGCTCTACCTCGATGTCGTATCAGCCCTCTCCTGCGCCGACAGTTCCATCCTGGTGTCGGGCGGCCGCTACGGGCTGGGATCAAAGGACACGACGCCCTCGCAGATCAATGCTGTTTTTGACATGCTGGCGGGGGAGGAGCCCCGGCTGGGCTTCACCATCGGCATCGAAGACGATGTCACCCATCTTTCGCTTCCCGTCACCGAATCGTTGGAAGTATCGCCCGAGGGTACCTTTGCGGCGCGCTTTTGGGGGCTGGGCTCAGACGGAACAGTCGGAGCCAACCAGAACTCCATCAAGATCATCGGTGACAACACGCCCATGTACGCCCAGGCCTATTTTTCCTATGATTCGAAGAAGTCAGGCGGCGTTACCATCTCGGATCTCCGTTTCGGCAACTCGCCCATCCGGGCGCCCTACCTGGTCGAAAACGCCGATTTTGTCGCCTGTCACAACCAGGCTTACATCGACAAATATGACATGCTCAAGGTACTCAAAAAGGGCGGATCCTTCCTGCTCAATACGACCCGGACGAAAGAGGAGCTGGACGCTTTCCTGCCCGCCCAGGTCAAGCGCTATCTGGCCCAGAATGACATCCGTTTCTACATCATCGACGCGGTTGCCATCGCCCAGGACATCGTCCTGGGAAACCGGATCAACACCATCTGCCAGGCTGCCTTTTTCCAAATCAGCCAGGTGATCCCGGTGGATGAGGCCGTCCGGCACATGAAGGAAGCCATTGTCCGTTCTTACGGCGACAAGGGCGAAGACGTTGTCAAGATGAACTATCGGGCTGTCGATGCCGGCATTGAGCAGGTCCGGGAGGTCAAGGTGCCGGACGCCTGGCGCCAGGCGGAAGATACGCCGGTGAAGTTCCGTGAGGCGCCCGCCTTCGTTCTCAACATCGCCGATGTGATGAACCGGCAGGAGGGTAACAGTCTTCCCGTGTCCGCCTTCATGGATCATGTGGACGGGACCATGCCCCAGGCGACCGCCCAGTACGAAAAACGCGGCATTGCCGTCAATGTCCCCAGGTGGATTCCTGAAAACTGCATCCAGTGCAATCAGTGCGCCTTCGTTTGTCCACACGCCGTCATCCGGCCCTTCCTGATGACGGACGAAGAAGTTGCCGGATCACCCGACACCTTCAAGACCGTCAAAGGTATGAAACCTTACGATCAGTACGGGTTCCGGGTCCAGATCTCAGCGCTGGACTGCACCGGCTGCGGATCATGTGCCCAGGTCTGTCCGGCCAAGGAAAAGGCCCTGGTCATGGAGCCCCTGGAAGCACACATGCTGGAAGCCGGGCATTGGGAGTACGCGCAATCGCTTTCGAAAAAGCCAAACCCCATGAGCAAGACAACCGTCAAGGGCAGCCAGTTCGAACGACCGCTGTTTGAGTTCTCCGGCGCCTGTGCCGGCTGTGGCGAGACTCCTTATGTCCGCCTGACAACCCAGCTGTTCGGCGACCGCATGATGATTGCCAACGCCACGGGATGCTCCTCCATCTGGGGGGGGTCGGCTCCCTCCATGCCTTACTGTGTCAACGACGACGGCTTCGGGCCGTCATGGGCCAACTCGCTCTTTGAGGACAACGCGGAATACGGGCTGTGCATGCATCTGGGTGTCAAGTACATCCGCGACCGGGTGAGCAGCTATGTGAAGGCCTTGTCGGAAAAGGCTGATCTCCCTGCCATCTTGCGCGAATCGCTGGAAGACTGGTTTGAAAACAAGGACGCCAAGGACGGCGCGCGGGGGGTGGCGGCCAAGCTGGTCTTTGCCCTGACAGAGGCGGAATTGCCAGAAGAAAGCGGGGCGCTTCGCGACCGGATCCTGGAGCTCAAGGACTATCTGATGCTCCGTTCAACCTGGATCATCGGTGGTGACGGCTGGGCCTATGAC
>JAAZGN010000033.1 GCA_012511185.1 Clostridiaceae bacterium | reverse complement strand
TGCCTTGCCGCGGGCTGTGTGCGAAAAGAAAAGGAAGAGAATATCATGACAAATAAAGTCGCGGACGGCTACGTCATGGCGCAGGAACCGACGGAATATGTCGACTTGCTGATGGATAGCGGCCAACACATCGTAATCCAGCTCGACAGGGATTCAGCGCCTGACACAGTTGCCAATTTCCAGAAACTTGTCGGGGAATCTTATTATAACGGTATTATTTTTCACCGAATCATCAAGGGTTTCATGATCCAGGGAGGTGACCCGACCGGGACAGGACGCGGAGGATCTGAAGCGTGCATCAAGGGCGAGTTTTTATCGAACGGGGTTGACAACCGGCTGTCTCACGAACGTAGCGTCGTTTCAATGGCCAGGACGCCTCTTCCCGATTCGGCGAGTTCTCAATTTTTCATCTGCCACGGCGACAGTCAGTTTCTGGACGGCGACTATGCCGCCTTCGGCCGTGTCGTTTTCGGCATGGAAGAAGTGGATCGGCTGGCCTTGTTGGAGACAGGTCCGGGCGACTTTCCGCAAACACCCCGCGTAATGGAGCGGGTTTTTTTCGTTAAGTCCCAGCCCTGATCAACGGCGCCAGCGGGCCGGATAAACGTCGCCCGGCTCCAGCTGAACCAGCTCAGCGATCGTGGCGAAAGTAAAGCCGTGTTCAATCAGTACGAGCAGTGCGCGTATAAATCTTTTAACAGTCGTTTCATGGATATCGTGCAGCAGGATAATCTTTCCTTTATGGGTGTGGCTGAGCAGGTAATTGTACACATAGTTGACGTTTTTATTGCTCTTCTTCCAATCAGCGGGATCGATGTCCCAGAAGATCGTGGCCATCCCCTGCTTCCCTGCCTCCACATAAACCGCTTCACTTCCGTAGCCGCCCGGAGGACGCATAATCGTAGGTCTGGAACCCGTAATCCGTTCAATGGCATCGCTCGTTGACATAAGCTGGCTTCTCCGGACGTCACTGCTGACCTGCGAGAGAAACTTGTGGGAGTAGGTGTGATTACCGATCTGGTGACCTTCCGCGTGCATGCGCTGGATCAGGTCAGGCCGGCTTTCAACGAATTGGCCCTGGACGAAGAATGTCACTTTGATGCCGTATTCTTTCAGGGCATCAAGCAGTTGTCCGGTATATTTGCCTGGCCCGTCATCGAAGGTGATGGCGACGGCGCCGGGGGCCGACAAACTAACCGGCCGTGCCGTTGTCAGGGGATCCGTCTGCTTGTTTTCAGTCGTTTTGGGTTTGGTTCTTTTAATTGTCGTGGTCGGGGTGGTTTTTCGCGTTTTTTTCGAAATGTCAAGCGAAGGCAAGGTACTTGTTGTCGTCTCGGAAGTTTGACGGGGGGTGGTTGTTTGACTTGGCGACGGGCTCGTAGTCTGACTTTGCGGACTAGTACCGGTTGTGCCCGAGGAAGGTTCCCTCGTCATGGCCGGGGCTGGAATGGACTTTGTTACAGCGCAACCACTGGTTGTGATCGCCAGGGCGATGGCGCCCAATAGCGACAGGGTGACCGCGATCACGAGGAAAATCGCCAGACGCCTGGATGTTTTGCTGTTTTTCAACTTAAAACCCCACCTAACCTCCCAGGACATTGTCCTTGGATTTGATGGTCTCATTTTATCATGAAAGACGTAGCTGGATCCTTTCCGTATAATAAAAACAGGGAGGACCTCAGATGAAACTGATACTGGCAAGTCAATCACCCAGACGGCGTCAACTCCTGTCCATGACAGGGATATCCTTTGAAACTGCCCCTTCAAATTGTGATGAGGGATCGATTGCCCGGCTTTTGAAAAATGACAGGCCGGACATTTCCGAGCGCGTGTTGGCTGAGCGTCTGGCTTTGGCCAAGGCCCGTGCCGTCCTGCCCTCCTACCCGGAAGATCTCATCCTCGCTGCAGATACCCTTGTTACCCTGGATGGCGTCCTGTTCGGGAAGCCAAAGGACAGGGCTGAAGCCCGCAAGATGTTACGGACACTTGCCGGCAGAACACACCTGGTCGGTACAGGGGTCGCCCTTATTTCATCTTCAACGGAAGAAGTTTTCTCCACGCGCTCCGAAGTCACCTTCCGACCGCTTTCTCCCGTTGTCGAAGCCCTGATTGACCGCTATGTTGAAACGGATTTACCGTTGGACAAGGCGGGCGCCTACGGGATTCAGGAACTCGGCGGCCTTTTGATCGAGCGCATCGAGGGTGACTTCTTCTCTGTCATGGGTCTTCCAATCGGTCAGGTCTATGAGCGCCTGCAGGCTTACGATATTTGGCCTTGAGAGCCCTGACGGCCTAGGCGACCAGCTTGCTGATCCCGCCTGCGATGGAGATCAATCCGGCGACGAACTGGATCAGGTAAACAAAGCTGAAAAACTTCTCATTTGGGATGCGGTGATGTAGCCAGTTGCCAATAAGAAAGGCGACGACGACAAGCGGGAGCGCATAGGTGATCGTTGTCGCGAGCTCCGTCGTATAGACATGCAATACAAAAATCCGGTAGAGGGTAGAGATAGTATTGGTGACAAGCCAGACAGTAACCATGGTCGCCCGGAAGGTTCCCTTGTCTTTCATACGGCTCAGGGCATAAATATTGATGAGTGGTGCGCCCATGGAAAACATGCCTTGCAGGACTGCGCCAATACCAAGTGAAGCATACATGGCAGGTTTTGGCATCTCTGTGTATTCTTTCTTCCGAATAATCCGCAGGAGTTCACGTCCGCTGACAAGGGTCACCAGGGTGCCGATGATCAACCGAAGGGCCCATTCAACATAGCGAAGTTTCGCGAACAGTAAATAGCCAACTGGCATGATGGGTATGATGCAAGCGAGGATGATCAAGAGCTCACGGCCGTTGATTTTCCGAAATTGCGTCACCAGCATGATGGCCAGCATGAGCAGACTGGTCGCTGTGAACAGGGCCACAGAGACTTCAGCCCCCCAAAAAAGTGAAAGAATCGGCACGCCGATCGAAATTGAACCGAAGCCTGCGATGGCTTCGATAATATTCATAAAAAGAACAAGAATTAAATAGAAAATCATGTCAATGACACCTTAAATCAATCTCCCAAAGAGTATACGCTATTATTCGGGGTCTTCATATGAGAAGCAGGATCCCGCCGGTGATTGAGAAGAGGCCGCTGACAAGCTGAACGAGATAGACAAAGTTGGCGAACTTTTCATTGGGTATCTTATTGTGCAATTTGTTGCCGATGAAAAATGCAATAAAGACAAGGGGGATCGAGTAGAAAATGTTGATCCATATTGTCTGCGTATAAGAGTGGAGAACGAAAATGCGAAACATCAGCGAGATTGTATTGGTGATAAGCCAAACCATGACCATGGTCGCGCGAAAGCTGCTCTTATCCTTGATCCGGGTCAAGGCGTAGACATTGATCAGAGCACCTCCCATGGAAAACATGCCCTGTAAGACCGCGCCGATTCCAAAAGCAGAATAGACCAGCCATTTAGGCGGATCACCCGTATCCTTATGGATGACGCGCCTCCAGATTTCACGCACCGCGACTATGGTGACGACGCTTCCCATTATCAACCGGAGTGCCCATTCCATGAGACGAAGTTTGGAGAAAAGCAGGTAACCAACCGGCAAGATGGGAATGACCGCGGCGAGAATAACCAGAAGTTCGCGTCTTTGGATTTTTTTATATTGGGTGACGGCAACAACCAGGCACAAAATCAGGCCGGATGCTGAAAGAAGTGCGACCGATGTTTCCGTACCGAGTGCGAGCGCGAGAATGGGAATACCAATCGATGTTGAGCCGAAGCCGACAATTGACTCCAGGATGTGCATAATAAAAAGGACGATGAAAAAAACAGCCACGGCCGGACATCCCTTCTTCGCCCGATTATACAGCAATCCCGGCAGGCTGTCCGTGATTTGCCCGGTGCGCCATGCAAGCGGGTTTGCGTATTGCCCGGCACGGTAAGACCGCACAGTGACAGTTATTCTGTACAATGGAAGTTAACAGAGTCAGGCGCAAGTCATTTTTTCTGCCGGGCTGCCTTTAAGAAGAGAAGGAAAGAGAAGATGGAAACAAAAGTAACCTTTATTTACGATTATAGAAGCATTGAACTGCCCAAGGAGATGACAAAACTCATCTTGCCCGATATGGATGAGTTTATGGAAATGCAGTGCCAGGTTCTGGCGGAAAAGCACAGCACAATTGAGCTGCCGGAAGGCCAGGAACACCTGCTGACCGACGACATGGTCAAAAAGGAAGAAATCCAGGGGGTTGAAACAGTTGAGCAATACCGGGACACACTGAAAAGGGAAATTCCTGCCGCCATTGTTTCAGAACAGGTACACGCCCTCTTGATGAATTACCTGATGCCGCAACTCGTCCAGCGCAGCACCTTTGAGATCAATGATGAAGAGGCGACAAGAGAGAGCACGAAGCGCCTTGAAGCCTTTGAGGAAAATGCAAGGAGACAGGAGCTGACCCTGGAGGAGGCCGGTCGCAAAGACTTTGGTATTCCGACCAGGGATAATGGGGAAATCCGGCAATGTGTTCTTTACTTGGGCCGGACAAGCTTTTTGTTCCGCATTTTGGGACGTGAAAGCCTCAAGCGCCAGGGACAAGTCTTCGACCTCGCCTCTTATGCCGGCTACGTCAAGGATTTGACGGAAGTATCAGGTATGCCGGAAGAGCAGGTGAGGGAGCTGGTTCCTCTTCATGTCTACATGGAAGAGGTTCCTGCGCTCACCCTGCTTGATGAAATGTCAACCTGGATCGCACCGCAGATCAGGTTGACAAAGGCGCATGAAGGTGAACCGGATGACGCATAGGCGTTGGACCCGATCAGACGTGATACACTTAATTAAACAACCGAAAGGAATCAATCTATGGGAATCTTTGACAGGAAAAACTGCGATATCTGCGGAGGTAAAGTTGGCCTTCTCGGAGGGAAAAAGGTCAAAGACGGTCGGCTTTGCTCGGATTGCGCGAAAAAGCAATCGCCTTATCTGTCGAGCAGGAAAAACTTCACCGTTGATGAGATGAAACAGCATCTGGAGGACAGGGCGGCCAACCAGGAAGTTGTCAAGGCTTTCGAACCGACGAGGACAGCGGGTTCGTCACTCAAGCTCTACATCGACGATGCGCGCGGCCTCTGGTTCCTGACAAAAGCAAAGCGGTACCAGGAAGTAAATCCTGATGTTTTTACTGCAGAACAGATCCTTGGCGCCAGGGTCGACATCGAAAAAGGCACGCGTGTTGAAACTCTTGAAAAAGCAGTGCCCGCAAAAGATGGAAAACCTGCTGTGCCTGCCAAGACAAAAGAAGTTATTTACCATAACTTTTATGTCCTGATTGATGTTTCGCATCCCTGGGTTAATCAAATGCGCCTTCAAGTCAACAATTCGTCGCTCGAGGGCGGTGTGAGTCATCCCGACTATAAAGAAGCCGAACGTGACGCCAGGGAAATCGTCGACGCGCTCACAGTAATGCGCGACGTCGCCATGGACGAGAAACAGGCAAAAGCCAAACCGAAACAGCGTGTGAAGTGTCCGCACTGCGGCGCGTCTACCATGCCCGACGAAAACGGTGCTTGTGAATACTGCATGGGAATGATCGGCTGACCTGACCGAACCAGCAGCCAGGCCGGTATTCTCCCGTGTAATGCCAAATGGTTAAGGGAGGATCAACCATGATATTGAAGACTTATGCGGTGCCGCACCCGCCGATCATCCTGCCGGAAGTCGGACGCGGGGAAGAAAAAGACATCGCCATGACAAGCGCAGCTTTCCAGCGCATGGCGCGTGAGATTGCGGAGCTTCAGCCCGACACCATCATCCTCTCCTCCCCCCACGCACCACTCTTTGCCGACGGTTTTTTCATCCTGGGGGGTGACCGCGAAACAGGTGATTTCAGCGCCTTTGGTGTACGCAGTATCCGTGAGGAAGTGTCCGTTGATAAGGAATTTGCCGATGCACTGCGCGAAGCGCTGCTACGCCGCGCACTCAGCGCGTCCGTCATGTCCCTGGGCCGCCGTGGGCTGGCTCATGGTAGCCTGATCCCGCTGCATTTCATCCACGAACAATACCGGGACTTTCGCCTTGTTCTGATCGGGTTGTCGCTGCTTCCGGGCATGACGCATCGGGAAACCGGCCGTGCGGCAGTCCAGGTCTCTGAAAAACTCAGGCGCCGGGCGGTTTTCATCGCCAGCGGTGATTTGTCCCATGTCCTGAAAAAAGACGGCCCCTACGGATTCAAGCCGGAAGGACCGCGTTTCGATGCTGAGATCGTGAGGATATTCAACGAGGGCGACCTGGAGGCCCTCTTCACCATGGATCCAGCCATTCTGGAGGAGGCTGCCGAGTGTGGTCTGCGTTCCTTCCAGATGATGACGGGAGCCCTGGACGGCAGATCCTTCGAAGCAGAGCTTTACTCCTACCAGGGCCCCTTTGGCGTCGGCTATGCTGTCGCATCCTTCACGCCCAACTGACGGTGAAGACCATGACAGGAAAAAACCCTTATACAGCGCTCGCCCGCGCCTCGATCGAATCCTGGCTTTTCAACAGAAAAGCGCTGGAAATTCCCGCGGATACTCCGGACGAGTTGCTTGACAAACGCGCGGGCGCTTTCGTCACGCTCTACAAATCAGATTGCCTTCGCGGTTGCATCGGGACCATCTCGCCCGTGCGGAAATCACTGGCTGAAGAAATTATCTGTAATGCCGTGGCTGCGGCGACCGAAGATCCCCGTTTCCCGCGCGTGCGGTTGGAGGAGCTGGAGGATCTTGTCATCAGTGTCGATGTGCTCGGTGAAGCGGAGCCGGTTGAGACCATGGCGGAACTCGATCCGGACCGCTACGGCGTGATCGTCTCGAAAGGTTTCAGACGGGGGCTCCTTCTTCCCAATCTTGATGGCATCGACTCAGTGCAGGAACAGGTGTCGATCGCCCTGGCCAAGGCGGGGATTGATCCCGATGAATCATACAGGATGGAGCGCTTTGAGGTCACCCGCCATGAAGAGTGAGACGGGTGATCCGGTCGTCTGCGAGGTGTGCTGGCGCCACTGCCGCATCTCTGAGGGCGGACTTGGCTATTGCCGGGCGCGTACGGTTAAGGATGGTGTGGTCATTCCCGCGAATTACGGACAGTTGACCAGCCTGGCCCTCGACCCCATTGAGAAGAAGCCACTCTACTATTTTCACCCAGGGACCTCCATTCTTTCTGCCGGCAGCTACGGCTGCAACATGGCCTGTCCTTTTTGCCAGAATTATGAGATCGCTCGCGAAGCCGCGTCTTCAAGACGCACGGCAAGGGTAAGTCCAAAAGAGTTGGTCGATAAAGCGCTGGCATACAGGGGTCGGGTAAATATTGGCATTGCCTTTACCTACAACGAACCCCTTGTCGGATACGAGTACGTTCGTGACACATCAATACTTGCCAGGGAAGAGGGCCTTGAAACGGTCGTCGTCACCAACGGACAGATTGAGGAAGGGCCACTCCAGGAATTACTGCCGCTCATTTCGGCCTGGAACATTGACCTGAAAGCATTCAGCGATCAAGGATACAGGAAGCTTGGGGGACGCTTGGACGTCACCTTGCGCACCATCCGCCGGGTGGCAGAGCTTTCACACCTTGAGGTGACCACCCTGGTTGTTCCGGGCTTATCTGACAATGAAGAAGAAATGAGGGAGGAGGCGGCTTTTTTAGCTTCAATCGACCCCCGGATCCCCCTCCACCTGTCGCGCTACTTTCCCTGCTACCAGTACGACGCACCCGCGACGCCAAAAGAGATTCTATACCGGCTGCGCGACATCGCCAGGGAGTCGCTGGAGCGGGTCAACCTTGGCAATATCCATTAATCGAAAGCAGGCCTGTCTTCACCCGGGTCCCGGGGGTCCATGGTAACCATTTCATAGATCTCAAGCGCCTGATCAATGAGCTTGCGCAGGCCGGGGACTCTTTCAGGATCGATCGGCAGGGTGATTGCCGGCTTATCTTCGGAAGCCGCTGACCCGGGCGGCAGTTCCAGACTGACATGAATCAGGCAGGGGGCGCCGGCGACCAGCCCGGCTAAAGTGCGGTCACCTTGCTCTCTCATGGATAAAGCGATGTAACGGGTCATATCCTGCATCAGGGACTCAAAGGGGTAATCATCATCCTCCTTGGCAGCCATGAGCGGATGGATCCACCTATCTTTGTCTGCGGCAGATGCGTAAGGCGTAGCTTCCAGGCTGAAAGTAACATGGAACTTGTCAGCAGCCGAATAATCGCTCAGCTCAGCCATGAAAAAGAGGTCATTCTGTCTGAGCAGCTGCAGGTAGTCGGGATTGTTGGCGTACAGGGGCAGGGTCAGCGACCGCTCACAGCTTCGCCCGTCTTTTGTTTCAAGGATCAGGTGTGTCTCAGGCAAATGGGGGTAATAGATCTCATTTCCGCCGTAGGGAAGGATGAAAGGATTTTTAAACCGGACAAAATCGCGTGACTGCCCCTTGCTGGACAGGGTGCGGGGCAGGTCCAGGCCAGGATTGTCAGGCGAAAGGACCGAACGGTAAATTTCAGCCAGGAGGGCAAGATCCTGCTCTGTGGT
>JAAZGN010000250.1 GCA_012511185.1 Clostridiaceae bacterium | reverse complement strand
TTGTTTTTTAATATCTCTTTATACTTGTTTAGTAACTCTGTTTTTTGTGAACGAGTTTTTGCCATTTTTATATATTTTTAATTATTTGAATATTATTATCTCACAAGGATTTATGTTTGTACCTTGGATCTTAGATAATACTGAGGGGATTATATCAGGGGGTAGGGGGTAGGTCAAGGGTTTGTATTAGAACAAAATAATGTTAAATGAGGCGAAAAGTAACGACTAAGCAATACGGGGAGGATATAAATATCCCACTAAATTAAAGCAATTGAACTTATTCTCTATTTTATGCTGTAAATTCTTCTTGGTCTGTATCTTCACTTCTTTTTCTTTCTTCTCTTTCTTGCCTTAGTTGCCTTGCATATGCTCTCAAGTCTTCCTGACGATCTCGTGGAAGTGCGTTAAATTCATCAATAAAACGACTAGTTGGAGCATTAAGTTCATTAGCCTTTGCTAACTCTTCCATTCTTCTAGGGTTAGTAGCTCTTCTAAAATCTTGCTCGGCTACCTTGTCTGCGTATGTAACACGAGGAAAAGAATCTTTTGGAGGAGGATTACTTGCTCCCACATATAGATCCGGACGAGAAATTGTACCTGATATCTTTGAATATTTTTCAGGATCACTTTCTCCCCCAGCATAATGACGTCTCAAGGCTCTCTCTCTCTCCTCATTTCTCTTGATATCTTCCTTCAGCTTCAATCCATCCAAATCCATCATCTTATACCCCTTTTCACGATCCAACATCTCGATATTCGATTTCTCTTCCTTTAGTTCGGTCAATCTTTGCTTAATGATATCTTTACCGCTCGATGATCTCAGAAAAGAATTCCAAAAACCATCCAAGAGAGCAGAAGTCTCCCTAATCCTCTTCTCTAAGGACTCTTTTTGAACCTGCAAAGGCCACCTTTCATTTCGCAGATCTGTCCAGTCCTGGATGATTTCCTGAATAGAAAAGATAGTATCTAAGTATTTTTCTGAGATTTTCCCCATTTCCCTGTAAAATTCAGAGACTGTTAGTGGCTCTGGATTTTCTTTCTTTTCCTCTAAGGCATAAACATCAATCTTAGGAGTAGGAGAAACTTCCTGAGGTTCTTCAACACCCTGTTCCATATTATTATTGTTTATATCGGCTCCTTCTGATTGCACCATTTCAGGAGCAGAGGAAACTTCTTGAGTACTTGGAACACTCTGATCTAAATTGTTATTGTTAATATCGAGTCCTTCTGATTCAACCATTTTAATATCTTTTTAATTTATATAGTTAAAAGATAGAATATATATATGTATATGTCAAGGATTTTTGTTCTAACGATGGGTCTTGCGGCAGTGGTCGGGAGTATGGGTTATTTAAGTATTTAAGTATTCGTACGCTATACTCAAAAAATCGCCCATTTACTCACCGACACACTGCTTCTCTTTGCTTTTGCTCTGTTTATTAAAAAACTTTCTACTTACCCGAAACAGGGTATTGAAACCCTACTTAGGTATTTTTCTCCACGATCTCCTTTCGTATAA
>JAAZGN010000032.1 GCA_012511185.1 Clostridiaceae bacterium | reverse complement strand
ATTTCCCCTACAGACCCGAAGAGGAGTAGAGAAAGGCTGTAAGGCATGAAAAAGATCGAACAGATTCCAAAATCATTTGAACCTGGCAGGGAGGAAGCTTCCATCTACAAGGACTGGGAAGCTTCCGGCTCTTTCCACGCGGAATCGCCTTCGGAAAAAGAATCCTTCTGCATTGTGATGCCCCCGCCCAATATCACGGGCGAACTTCACATGGGCCACGCGCTTGATAACACGTTGCCCGATGTTCTGACACGTTTCCAACGGATGCGCGGCAAGAACGCGCTCTTTCTTCCCGGCACCGATCACGCGTCGATCGCCACGGAGGCCATCGTCGTCCAGCGGATGAAAGAAGAGGGGCTTTCCAAGGAAAGTGTTGGCCGTGAGGGTTTCCTCCGGCGGGCCTGGCTTTGGAAAGACGAGTTTAACGAGCGGATCATTGAGCAGCAAAAAAGACTGGGCTTGTCATGCGACTGGCAGCGTCACCGTTTTACCATGGATGAGGGGCTTTCCCGCGCTGTTGTACGCGTCTTTGTCAATTTATACCGGGAGGGGCTGATTTACCGGGGGGAACGTATCATTAACTGGTGTCCTGTCTGCGGGACATCCATTTCGGATATCGAAGTTGAACACGAAGAGCAGACCGGGCATTTTTACACCATCCGTTATCCCTTCGAAGATGGAGAGGGCGGCATAGAAATCGCAACGACCCGCCCCGAGACCATGCTGGCGGATACGGCCTTCGCCGTCCATCCGCAGGATGAGCGTTATGAATCCCTCGTGGGCCGCAAGCTCCGGCTGCCTTTGACCGACCGCATTATTCCAATCATCACGGATGAATACGTCGATCCGGACTTCGGGACGGGGTTGGTGAAAATTACACCGGCCCACGACCCCAATGATTATGAAATTGGACTTCGCCATGACCTGCCGGTGATTGATATCCTGACCCTGGATGGTCATATGACCGATGCCTGCGGCGTCTACGCGGGAATGACGGTTACCGGGGCGCGCGAAGCTGTCATAGGCGACCTGGAGTCCCAGGGTCTGCTCATCAAGGTCGAATCAATGCGTCATAATATCGGGACCTGTCAGCGTTGCCACACCATCGTAGAACCAAAAATCTCCCTTCAGTGGTTTGTGCACATGGAGCCCCTGGCCCGGCCCGCCATCGAGCTTGTGCGCGAGGGCGGGACACGGTTTGTGCCCGACCGCTTCAAAAAGATTTATTTCAATTGGATGGAAAATATCCGCGACTGGTGTATCTCGAGACAATTATGGTGGGGACACCGGATTCCCGCCTGGTATTGCGATGAATGCGGGGAAATCATTGTCGCCGAGGAGACGCCCGCCAAGTGCCAGGTCTGCGGTAATGCCAGCCTCAGGCAGGAGGAGGATACGCTGGATACCTGGTTTTCCTCGGCGCTTTGGGCATTTTCTACCCTGGGCTGGCCCGAAGAAACAGACGATTTCAAGACATTCTATCCGACCGATGTCCTGGCAACGGGCTACGACATTATTTTCTTTTGGGTTGCCCGCATGGTTTTCTCCTCCCTTCACCAGACAGGCCGCGCGCCTTTTCATACGGTTCTGATCCACGGCCTCGTCCGTGATGAACTGGGCAGGAAGATGTCCAAGTCATTGGGCAATGGCGTCAACCCGCTTGAAATGATCGACCTTCACGGCGCGGATGCGCTCCGCTTCGCCCTGATCACAGGCAACGCGCCCGGGAATGATCTTCGCTGGCGTGAGGAGAAGTTTGAAAACGGCCGGAATTTTATCAACAAAATCTGGAACGCCTTCCGATTCATTGTCATGAATCTGGATGACCGAACCGATTTTCCTGTCCTGACAGAGGCGGACCTCAACCTGGAAGATCGCTGGATCATGTCCGAGCTCAAGGTGACCATCCGTGAGGTGACGGACCATCTGGAGTCCCTGGAGCTGGGGCTGGCTCAGGAAAAGATCTATGCTTTCCTCTGGGATCTTTTTTGCGACTGGTACATCGAAATGGTCAAAGAGCGGCTGCAGGCGGGGGGAGCCGCGCGTCGAACCGCCCAATGCGTACTCTACCGTGTCTTTTCCGATACCATAGCCTTGCTGCATCCCTTTATGCCTTTTGTCACCGAGCGGATTTTCGGAATTCTGCATGAAGGCGAGCTCCTGATCAGGGCTCCCTGGCCTGAGGTGGAAAATTATCGCGAGGACCCTGAAGCGACCGGGGTCATGCGCCACATGATCAGCGCCATCCGCGGAGTGCGGAATATCCGTGCAGAATACAAGATCAAGCCGGCGCATCTGTTCGCCGCAAGACTGAGAACGGACGATGACAGTCTGGCCGCCGGAATGGCGGCGGCCGGGCCGACACTTACACGCCTGGCGGGGATATCGAAGCTGGAGCGGGTTCCGGAGGGTTTTTCACAATCGGCCGGTGATGTGGTCATGGTATTTTCGGGCGGCGAAATGATCGTAGCTTTGCGCGAACTGATTGACATCGCCCCGGAAATCATCCGGCTGGAAAAAGAGGCCAACGGACTGCGCGGGGAGATCAATCGTGCCCATGGCATGTTGACCAACCGGCAGTTCCTGGAAAAGGCGCCCGCTGAGGTGGTTGCCCAGCAGAAATCCAAGAAAGAGGACTACGAGGCACAGCTGGATAAGGTCGCACAGCAGCTCGATTACCTCAAGCAGCTGAAATAATGCCGGCAAGGCTTTTTGGACAGGTGCGCTATACTGAAAAACAGGGATTCAATGACTGCCTTGACCAGGCGAAGTGTAAGGAGGCCAGCATGCCATTAGTGACCAGCAGTGAAATGTTCAGGAAAGCCTATGAGGGTGGCTATGCCATCGGGGCCTTCAACGTCAATAACATGGAGATCATCCAGGGGATCGTCAATGCCGCCAAGCAGCTCAGGGCGCCGCTCATTTTGCAAGTATCCGCAGGGGCGCGTAAATATGCCAATCAGACCTATCTGGTGAAACTGGTCGAGGCTGCCCTGATTGATTCGGATCTGCCCATCGTGCTCCATCTCGATCACGGCGACAGCTTTGAACTGTGCAAGGACTGTATCGACAATGGCTTTAGCTCGGTTATGATTGATGCGTCACACCTGCCCTTTGAGGAAAACACTGCTTTGACCCGGCGCGTTGTCGATTACGCGCACAGCCGTGACCCGGCAGTTGTCGTCGAGGCGGAACTGGGACGGCTTGAAGGAGTTGAAGACGATATCAGGGTATCTGCCAAAGATGCCTCCTATACCGATCCCGGCCAGGTCGAGGAATTTGTTACCCGGACAGGATGTGATTCGCTGGCCATCGCGATCGGAACCAGTCATGGCGCTTACAAGTTTAAACCCGGACAAAAGCCTGAATTGCGCTTTGACATACTCGAGGAGGTCGCCCGCCGCCTGCCAGGCTTTCCTATCGTTTTGCACGGTGCCAGCAGTGTTCTGCCCCAATACGTCGAGACCATCAACCAATACGGCGGCTCCATGCCTGATGCAACGGGGATTCCGGAAAGCATGCTGCGCAAGGCGGCGTCCATGGCTGTTTGCAAAATAAACATTGATACGGATCTGAGGATGGCCATGACAGCCAGCATTCGCCAGTATATGTCCTTGAATCCTTCGCACTTTGATCCCCGTCAGTATCTGGGGCCCGCACGCCAGGCAATCGAAGAGCTGGTCAATCACAAAATTGTCAATGTGCTGGGTTGCGCAGGCAAGGCCTGACAGCCATGACGGATCACAGGCCGGAATTATCACCATCAGATCCGCGCCTCCAAGGCGGCATTGCCACGGCAGTCGTCCGCATCCTGACTGCGCCCGAACCTGACTCAAAACAGGAAGCTGCTGCTATGATCTCCACGCTGACCCGTCTTCTCAGTGTGCTCGATCACGCTTATTACGACCTTGATTCACCCCTGGCCGAGGACGCCGATTACGACAGGCTTTTGCGCAGACTTGAAACTCTGGAGAAAAAATGGCCGGGCTTATCGGGTGACGATTCACCTGCGAAACGTGTCGGCGGGGGTATTTCAGAAAAATTTACCCCGGTGCCGCATCGTTTCCCCATGCTCTCGCTTCTGGACGTCTTCTCCCGTGGGGAAGTGACTGCTTTCACTGACCGGGTAGCCAGCCAGACACAGGACTACCGTTTTCTTGTGGAAATGAAAATTGACGGCCTCTCCGTCAGCCTGACCTACGGGAACGGCCGGCTGGTCCGGGGCGTGACACGAGGGGATGGCGTCACATCCGGAGAAGACATCACGGAGAACATTTTGGAGATCAAGGCCATTCCCCAAGTGCTGACCGAGCCGGTGGAAGAACTGGTCGTCCGCGGGGAAGTCTTCATGCCCTACAAGTCCTTCGAGCGGTTGAATGCCCAGCTGGAAAAGAAGGGTGAAAAGCTCTTTGCCAACCCGCGAAATGCAGCGGCGGGGACCTTACGCCAGCTCGACGCTTCTATTGTTGCCCGGCGCGGTCTTTCCTTCTTCGCCTTTGATGTCCAGCATTCGACCCGGGTCTTTGATTTTGATTCCGAATCGCTCGACTGGCTTTCGGAACTGGGCTTTTTGGTGATACCTGAAACAAGGCTTGCCCTGACCCGTGAAGGGATCATGAAAGCCGTCGATGAGATTGAGCAAAGGCGCGGAAGCCTTCCCTTTGGAATTGACGGCGCGGTCATCAAGCTTGACCGGATGGCAGAACGCGAGCAGCTCGGATCGACCAACAAGTACCCCCGATGGGCCGTCGCCTACAAGTACCCGCCGGAACAAAAAGAAACGAGAATTGTCGATATCACGGCGCAGGTGGGCCGGACCGGCAGGATCACACCGCTGGCCTGGCTTGAGCCTGTCAATCTGGCAGGAACCACGGTGAGGAAGGCGACCCTTCACAACCAAAGCTACATCGGTCAGCTCGACATCCGGATTGGTGATACGGTTCTGGTCCAAAAAGGGGGAGACATTATTCCCGCTGTTGTCCAAGTGATCAGGGAGAAAAGACCCGCCGGTACCAAGGTTTATAAACTACCGGATCATTGCCCCGCGTGCGGCTCCAAGACGGAATATAGCGGGGACAGCGTCGATCTTTTTTGCACAGGCATTGACTGTCCCGCGCAACTTGTCCGCCACCTGTCCTACTTCGCCTCAAAAGAAGCCATGGACATCTCCGGTATCGGGGAGAAGACAGCACAGGCTTTGACAGAAAAGGGTTTTGTCAAGTCAATTGCAGATCTTTATATCCTCCACGAAAAACGCGATCATCTCATCGCGGACGGCTCCGTGGGGAGGCAGAAGGCAGTCGACAAACTGCTTTCTGAAATTGAGAATTCCAAAAATATGACTCCCGACCGCCTTCTGACAGGGTTCGGGATCCCGCTTGTGGGAAGGCAAACGGCCAGGGCGCTCATGGCGGTCATCCCCACTATCAGAAAGATCGCTGCCACCGATGAGGAGACGCTGGCCTCCATCCGCGACATCGGCCCGGCTACTGCTCGTGAAATCCATCACTGGTTCCTGCTGCCTCAAACAAAAATGCTTCTGGACCGGCTTGAAGCTTACGGCTTGCCGTTTTCTGAATCCAGTTCGGCAGAAGGCCGGCTGCTGGAGGGTCGGACTTATGTTTTGACAGGAACCCTCAGTTCCATGACCCGCAATGAAGCCAGAGAGGCGCTTGAAAGCTTGGGTGCCCGTGTTTCCAACTCGGTTTCATCAGCCACAAGCGCGGTGATCGCGGGTGAAAACCCAGGCGGAAAAGCTGAGCGCGCCCGTGAACTGGGTCTGACGGTCATGAATGAGCAGGAGTTTACCACCTGGCTGGCCGTTGCACGCCAAGGAGCGGGATCCCCATGATGTACGTCTATTTCCTGGCCGGACTTTTTGCCAGCGCCGCCATGGTATTTGCCCTCTTGACCCTACTGGCCATTTCACTTCGTAACAATTGGAATCACGCCAACCGCTTCCGGGTCTCTTTTCTTGCTCCGGTTTTGTTGGCGGCCGCCATCGTTTACTTTTGCGTAACCGAATTCGTCCCGCGTGTTTTTGATCTTGTGCACATGGCTGGACACCATTATGATGTTGCCGACATTGATCTTCAAAAAAGTTCTCCAGGGAGAAGCTTTTTGATTGCGGACGGCCTCCCTTATTACTTCATGCCCGGCACCTTCGACAAGAATTCCAGGGGCCGGTTCCAAGTCATGTTTACCCCCGGTACGCGCTTCATCGTTCACGCAACTTACTTGGAAGATTCAGCAGAGAAATAGAGGGGTTGCTCTTCATTTTGACCCCAACAAAATAAAGTTCCCGCATTCTTCCCATAATATAGGGGGAGGTGATGCCGGATGATGCAAGAAGCAAGGATCAATTCCGATATGGCATCGGAACACAGGGAACTTAAAAACAGGCCATCAGAGGAGCTTGGTTTTTTTCTGGTCGCCTCGAACCGGGAATTACTGAATCATGTGGAAGCCCTGATGAATCGTCAGGGAGTCTTTGGAGTTCTGGATTCGTCGGGCCGGGTGCACTACCTGGTCGACGCGCGCAAGGGCTCGCCCTTGGCGGCCAGAAATGTTATGGCAACAGCTGACGGCATTGCGCGAAAGAACTGCCGTGATACACGAAACGAAAGAAGACGGGTCAGAGCTCTGGTCGACCGGGTACTCAGCCGTTATGAATGGAATACACAGCTGCGCGGCTACCGGCTTCTGGGGGAAATTCTGCGCCGGACAGCGACGGACATCTCGCTATTAAATCCCATCAGCAAGAGACTTTATCCTGAGATCGCAAAGCAACAGGGTTTGCGGCCACATCAGATCGAACGCAACGTTCGTTACCTTTTCGATGACCTGGCGTCACGGGAAAAGGCTGCACAGCTCCGCCCGGGCAATCAGCTCCTGAGGAAAGGAGAAAACAGCCTCCCGGTTGGCCGCACCATTACGCGGCTGTCAGAAGAGGTGTGGAGCGAACTTGACACCTTCGAACTGGGGGAAGTTGAGGACAGCGACTGAGTGGAGGAAAAAGAAAGAGGCTGCCCCTGGACAGCCTCTGCTACGTTCAAAATATCAAACATTAGCTGTTGACGATTGTCTTCAAACCCTTACCGGCTTTGAAAGCGGGAGCCTTCGTTGCGGGGATCAGGATCTCCTCTTTGGTACTGGGATTGCGTCCTTTGCGCGCGGCGCGATGACGGACTTCGAAAGTACCGAAGCCGACCAGTACGACTTTTTCTCCGCCTGCGAGCTGTTCGGTGATTACGTCAAAAACAGCAGAAACAGCTTTTTCGCTGTCCTTTTTGCTCAACTCTGTTTTGGCCGCCACCGCGTTGATGAGATCAGTTTTATTCATTATGGTGCCTCCTTCCGGCTGTGTTCTTCGCCTATTATCCTGTTCAAATACCGCCTTGTCAAGACTTTTGGGGCTAATCTGTGTTGGATGTTCCCATTTTTGCGGTTTCCTCTTCCATTTTTAAAAAAAAGCAAGGGAAAACTTGCCTCCCGGCGCGGTAATGCGATAACATTCAGTCAGTATTAATTACTTTGACTTGGAGAATGACTTGATGAAAGCCACAAAAGATATGCAGATATTGGACTTGCTGCAACTCGATCAAAACATCGCCGGCCTTTTAATGGGTTACGGGATGCATTGCATCGGCTGCATGCTGGCCAGTAACGAGACCATTGAACAGGCGTGCATGGCACACGGAATGGATGCGGATGGCTTGATTGACCATATTAACTCCTATCTTGAAAAAGCCAAATCCGAACCTACGTCTGAATGAAAGCGGTCGGTGATCCGACAAAGCGCAACAGGTAACAGACTGATATGAACAAGTTCATACCAATCCGGCATTTGACGCCGCGAAAGTTGTTTTTGATCGCTTATGATATGGCGTCCAGTGTTCTGGCGCCCCTTCTTTCGCTTTAGCTTCTGTATGAAAGCAAGATCCCCGCGCGATTTCTTGAACAATTCAAGTCAACCTGGTTTGTCTTTGTTATTCTGTCGGCTATTTGTTTTTCCCTGAGCGGCTTCTATTCCCAGATGTGGCCTTTCGCAAGGGGATCGCAGTACCTGGTCCTTGTTGCGGGAACCATTATCCAGCTCTTTCTTTCTGTTTTAACCTTTCAGGTCATGAAGCGAAATTACGCGCTGGCCTTCTACATCATTTACTGGTTTTTGCTGACCACCGCCGTCTTTTCCATCCGGTTCCTCTACAGGTTTTACCATACGCGGCGTCAGGTAAGACAGATCCGAAAAAGGCAAAAGGGAAGGCAGCCAATCCGCGTCATGATTGTTGGAGCCGGCCAGGCGGGAACGCAGATTATTGTGCAGCTCAAGACAACACAGTCGCTTCGGATCCCGGTCTGCGTAGTTGACGATAACCCCCTCATCCATTTTTACAAAAACAACGGCATACCCGTTCTGGGCGACCGCAACGACATTGTCGAGTTGGCCGAACGTCACAGGATCGACGAAATAATCGTAGCCATCCCCTCGGCATCGAGCGAAACCTTGCGGGACATTCTGGCCATCTGTCATCAGACCAACTGCCGGGTAAGACTTCTGCCTTTCTTTTCAGAGCTCAGCAGCGAGCAGGTTCATCTGTCCGATGTCCGGGACATACGGATTGAGGACCTGCTGGGAAGGGATCCCGTTGTCTACGACATGGAACGGGTCAGCCGTTTTATTGAAAACAAGGTGGTGCTGATCACAGGCGGAGGTGGTTCCATCGGTTCGGAACTGGCCAAGCAGATCGCTGCTTTCCGTCCGGCGCTTCTGATTCTTTTCGACATTTGCGAAAACAGTGTCTATGATCTCCAACAGGAACTGATGGCTCAATTTGGCAAGTTACTCAACCTGAAAGTGTTGATCGGATCGATACGCGACGCCAAAAGGCTGGCTGGAGTTTTCGCTGAATGGAGGCCTAATGTCGTCTTCCATGCCGCGGCTCACAAACACGTTCCACTGATGGAAATCAGCCCGGGTGAAGCCGTCAAAAACAATGTCTATGGAACTTACAACACTGCCCTGATGGCGGCCCGGTACGGCACAAACCGCTTCGTTCTGGTTTCGACGGACAAGGCAGTCAACCCTACCAATGTCATGGGGGCCACCAAACGGCTTTGCGAAATCGTGGTGCTTACCCTGAATAAGCTTTCGCCGCGTACCTCCTTTTCAGCCGTGCGCTTTGGCAATGTGCTGGGAAGCAGCGGGAGCGTGATTCCCCTTTTCGAAAAACAGATCAGGGAGCATCGCCCTGTTACGGTGACCCACCCCGAAGTCGAGCGTTTTTTCATGACCATCCCCGAAGCTTCCAGTTTGGTTCTTCAGGCGGGGGCTTACGCCAGGGGCGGGGAGATCTTTGTCCTCGACATGGGGGCATCGGTCCGGATCGATGATTTGGCACGCGATCTGATCCGTTTGTCGGGACTTGTGCCTGATGTCGATGTTCCCATCGAATACATCGGGCTCAGACCGGGGGAGAAAATGAAAGAGGAATTGTTCCTCAAGGATGAATCGATTGTCCGTACGGATCATGAAAAGATCAACATCCTTTCTCAAATCAATGACCCGGATCTTCTTTCGCGTGAAGTCCAAAAATTGCTCCTCCTCACATCCAATGGAGATGAAACAGGGCTGGACGACTTTATGGATCACCTCTTGTCGGTCCTGGAAAATGATATACAGGCTGGCGACACAGGCACTGGAGGTCGTCTGCCGGTTGTTCCCTATGATTCCACTTATGAAATCAATATGCAGTCCCTTGATGAGCCCGCAAGAGTACCGGCAGGAGAAGACTGACTGCCGCAAAGGAGACCGCTTTGTCCAATCAAGAAATATTACTACTCTTCGACGTTCACAGTCTCATGAACCGTGCCTATTACGGAATGATTGGGAGGAAGCAGCTCACGGCGCCGGATGGTTTTCCCACGGGCGCGCTTTACGCCTTTCTCAACATGATCCTCAAATACCGGGAGGATCTGAATCCGACCCACATCGTCTCTGCCATGGACATGCCGGGTGATACCTTCCGCCATGAAAAATACGATTTGTACAAGGCGGGCAGGGGACCCACCCCCGAAGATCTCACCCGTCAGTTACCGGTGGCGCGCGACCTGCTTGAGGCACTGGGCTTTCAACCTGTCGGCCTCAGCTCCTATGAAGCCGACGACCTGATTGGCACCATGGCACGAATCGGCGAGGAGAAGGGCATGCGCGTCTACATCGTCTCTGGAGACCGTGATACCCTGCAGCTTGTGTCAGACCGGACCTCGGTCGTTCTTGTGACCACGCAAAAAACAGGTTCCATAAGCGAAACTGTATCGCCAGAATCGATGTTGGAGGAATTTGGTGTCTCACCCCGGCAATGGGTCGATGTCAAAGCGCTGATGGGAGATTCCTCGGATAATATTCCCGGTGTCAAAGGTGTCGGTCCAAAGACGGCCTTTCAGCTGATCAAGACCTATGGAACGCTCGATAATGTCTACCGACACCTCGACCAGCAAAAGGGGGCTCTTCTAAAAAACCTGGAAGCGGGCAGAGAGTCTGCTTATCTTTCCCATGAACTGTCATCCATCCGCCTGGATGTACCGCTTCCCGGTGCCGACCGCCTGATCGATTCGGAGATCGAAAGGTGCTTCGACGGGGAGGCGCTCTTGTCACTTCTAACCCGGCTTGATTTCCGCTCCCTGATTGAGCGCTTCGAGCTGAAACAAGAAGACAGCCCGAAGGTTCTGCCGCTTGAATGCTTCGTCCATGGATCCGTCCAGGAACTGCTCGAGGCGGCAGGCCAGGAAAAGGACCTTGCTTTTTTCCTGCCTGCCTCCGGCCGTCCGGGTGTCCTGGCAAACTCCAAGGCCTGTACGGGGATTGATAATCCGGATGATCTGTTCCAGCTCCTTCAAGATAATGTAGGTCCTTTCGTCACCTGGGATTTAAAAGCACAGTTGCGGGCCCTAGGCTTTCGCGCGCCCGACCGTTTCGTTCATGACCTGATGATCGCCTCCTATCTGCTCAACCAGCTGGGACGGGGAGATGACATGGAGTACGCGCTGCGCGCCATACTCGGTGACTCTTTCAGAACTCCTCCGGATGGGTTGCCGGTTCAAAACGGCGATGTCGATCAACTCAGATGCCTGGCCCTGCAGCTACCCTCCGCCCGCAAAAAGCAGCTTGAAGCCATCCGTATAAGGGCGCTGGATCGCCTCTATCAGGTCGAGACGCGGCTGGTAGGTATTCTGGCAGACATGGAGCTCAAAGGTGTCCTAATTGACTCTGAGGCGCTTGATCGCGCGTCTGCAAAGATGGCGGAAGAACTGGAAGAGTTGGAAAGATCGATTTATCGTGACGCGGGCCGTCCTTTTAATGTCAACTCACCCCAACAGCTTGCCGAGGTCCTGTATACAGATTTGAAACTGCCAACAGGCCGCAAGAGTTCGACGGGGAAGTACAGCACAGCCGCCGATGAGTTGGAGCGGCTCAAAGGCTACCATCCACTCATTAACAACATCCTCGAATACAGGGAGCTTTCCAAGCTGAGGGGCACCTTCCTTGAAGGCTTGAAAAAGGAGATTGCCGAAGACGGGCGTGTCCATACTTCATACAACCAGACGGTTGTGACGACGGGAAGATTATCGAGCTCAAACCCCAACCTGCAAAATATCCCCGTGCGCACTGAACGCGGAAGCCGGATCCGGGAACTCTTCATCGCACCGCCCGGCTATGTCCTGGTCGGGGCGGATTACAGCCAGATTGAGCTCCGCCTTCTTGCCCACCTGTCCGGTGACCAGGAATTGACCCGCGCTTTCCGGGAGGGAAGAGACGTCCATCTGGTCACCGCCTCTTCCTTTTACGGCAAGGATGAATCCCTGATTACAGCTGCAGAGCGTTCGGTAGCGATAACGGTTAACTTCAGCATCACTTACGGCATTTCCGATTTTGGCCTTTCACGCGACCAGGATATTTCAATTCAGGAAGCAAGGCGGCTGATCGAGCGCTATCACGCCAAATACCCCCGTGTCGAAGCCTGGCTCAAAGAGCAGGGGGAGTCGGCCAAAACCCTGGGCTATGTCGAGACACTCTTCCACCGCAGACGGTATGTGCCTGAGTTACAATCGCAAAACCGCAATACCTACAATTTCGGAATGCGGGCAGCCATGAACGCGCCTGTCCAGGGCACCGCAGCAGACCTGATCAAGATTGCCATGGTTGATGTCCACCAGGCAATCAGGCAGGAAAAGCTTGACGCTGCCATCATCCTGCAGGTTCATGATGAATTGGTTCTGGAAGTGGCGGAAAAGGATGCGGTGCTTGCGGCGAAGATCCTCAAGGAAAAGATGGAGGATGCTATGAAGTTATCGGTTCCGTTGCTGGCCGGGACAAAGATCGGCAGGACCTGGGGGGACTTGAAATAGCATGTTTGTCCTGGGTATCACGGGCGGGATCGGTACAGGCAAGAGCACGGTCGCCTCGATTTTGCGTGCGGTGGGCATTCCTGTTATCGATGCTGACGCCATTGCCCACGAGCTGACCTTGTCCGCGGGCGGGACGACCGGGAAAATAGCGCAAGCCCTCGGCAGTGATTTACTTGATGCGGATGGTGCCCTTGACCGGGAGCGGGTTGCTTCCCTGGCTTTTACAAACAAACGCTTTCTCGATACCTTGAGCGCCATCATCCATGAAGATGTGATCCGGGCCATGGATGAAAAGCTTGAGCAGGCGCGGCGAAATAAGACCAAAGTCATAGCTCTGGATGTACCCCTGCCGGTCAAGCGTGGTTTTCTCGACGTCTGTGATCAGGTTTGGGCGGTCAATTCAAGCAGGGATCTTCGCCTTAAAAGACTGCAGCGACGTGGTATGGACGAAGCCGAGGCGGAGCGCCGCATGTTGGTTCAGATGACCCGTGAGGAATACGGCGCCCTGGCTGTGCACGAGATCGACAATAACGGCAGCCTGATCGAACTGGAAGACCGGGTACTCCAATTGCTGAGGGATGAACTGGGCCAACGGGGCATCCAGGTGCCCGGCCTTGCCAGTGCACCGGGTTAAAGGTTGAATCGGAAGGTGATGTAATCGCCGTCACTTATGGTGTATGCCTTGCCCTCGGAACGGACCAGTCCCTGTTCGCGGGCTACGGCAAGAGAGCCTGCCTTTTTCAGAAGATCAAAGGGAATGACCTCAGCACGGATAAAACCGCGCTCAAAGTCCGTGTGGATGACTCCTGCTGCCTTGGGTGCCGTGGTACCCTGCCTGACTGTCCAGGCCCGCACCTCCTTTTCATTGCTGGTGAAGAAAGAGATCTGGTCAAGCGTCCGGTAGGCCTGGCGGATGACTCGGTTCAAGCTGCTTTCCGGCAATCCCAATTCTTGCCGGAAGAGTTTTTGTTCCTGGTCAGGAAGTTCCGCAAGGTCGGCTTCAACATCGGCGGCGACCGTGAGCACCGGAATGTCTTCAGCCCCCAGGAAATCTTCCAGTGCCTCCAGCTTTGCGCTACAGTCTTCCAGATCCTTGATATTGGCGACGATCATGACTGGTTTTCTTGTAAGAAGGCTGTACTGATCCAGCAATGCGGTTTCGGCCTGGTTTACCTCAAAGCTTCGGGCTGCATTTTCATTGTTCAGGTGTTCCATGAGCCGTCCGATCAAGGCGAGCTCGGCCAGCAGCGCGGGTGCGTGGCTTTTGGCGGACTTGGCAACCCTTGCCTGTCGTTTTTCCAGCTGGGCCAGATCAGCCAGGATGAGTTCAATCTCGACTGTTCGAAAATCTTGCACAGGGTCAATGGAGGGGTTGGAGTGGGCAATGGATTCATCCTCGAAGCAACGGACCACATGCAGGATGGCGTCCACTTCCCGGATGTGTGAAAGGAACTGATTTCCCAAGCCTTCCCCGCGGCTCGCCCCCTTGACAAGGCCCGCGATATCGACGAATTCCACTGTCGCAGGGATGACTTTTTCCGGACCCATAATCCCGGCCAGTTCATTCAGCCGTTGATCCGGTACGGGGACAAGTCCCACATTAGGATGGATGGTGGCAAAAGGATAATTGGCAACCAGGGCCCCGGCGCCCGTCAGGGCATTAAATAAGGTGCTTTTTCCAACATTTGGAAGTCCTGCAATCCCGATTTTCATGACGCTTTCTTCCTGTCACCGTGCCAGCTGTCAACATCATCATAGCATCAAAGGGGGGCATGATTGATGCCGATTTGGCTGAAAGCGCACTTTGATGTCAAAAAAAGGCATGCCATTCACGGGCAGGGATATCAACAATGGCTTTATGCGAGCCACTTACTACTACCAGGTCGTATCCTGTGCCTTGACCGGCCTGGACGGCCTTCCCCTTGAGATTGAGGTCTCCATCCTGGCGGGGCTCCCTCAATTTGAAATATCGGGGAGGGGGGACCCTGCCATCCGCGAATCCCGCGGCCGGGTGCGCGCTGCCATCAGCAACAGCGGCTATCGGTTTCCCAAGGGACGGGTCATCGCAAGCTATGCTCCCGCTGCCATGCCCAAACAGGGGAGCGCCTTTGATTTGCCACTGGCTCTTGCCATCCTGGCTGCTTCGTCACAGGCAACGCGCCCCGCGGATTATCCACCTTCCGCTTACTTGGGTGAACTCTCGCTTGATGGAAGAGTCAAACCGGTCAATGGGATGCTGAGCCGACTGCTTGCCCTGCGCGAGGCCGGGGTGCGCTATGTCGTCGGGCCGCGGGAGAGCGAAGGGGAGGCCCGATTGGTTGATGCCATTGAATACGACGGTGTCGGTGATCTAAAAGAAGCTGTGCATCGGTTCTCGGGAATAAAAAACGGGAGACCCCTCCCGGAAAACATCCGGCAAGAACAGACTGTCACAGCAGCTGCCGGACGATCCGAACAAGTCCTGGGCCAGGAGGAGGGTCTGCGTGCCTGCATCATCGCAGCGGCCGGCTGGCATCCGCTCCTCATGATGGGGGCGCCGGGTTGCGGCAAGACCTTGCTTGCGTCCATCGTCCCGGGATTGCTGCCACCGCTGGGTGACAGGGAAATACTGGAAGTATTGCGCGTAAAAAGTGCTGCGGGCAAAGCGGGGACTTTGGCTGTCCTCAGCCTGGAGCGTCCCTTTCGCCATACTCACCACAGCATTACGGTATCCGCCCTGGTTGGCGGCGGTACCATCCCTCTTGCGGGTGAATGCACACTTGCACACCGTGGTGTTCTCTTTCTCGATGAAGTGACGGAGATGAACCCTCGTGTCCTGGATGCCCTGCGCGAACCGGTCGAATCGCAGGAGATACGTTTGGCGCGGGCAGGCTGGAAGATGGCCTTTCCCGCAGACTTTTTGCTGGTAGCTGCCTGCAATCCCTGCCGTTGCGGCCTGCTGCTGGAAGCGGGGAGTCGCTGCCGCTGCCAGGACAGCACAATCAGGCGCCATCTGTCAAGGATCAGCGGACCGCTCTTTGACCGTTTCGATCTTACCGCCATGCTGACCAGGGTTGAGGCAGCCAGCCTGATGGGGAAAAGGGATGAACTAAGAGACAGGCCGGATCAGGACCGCATCCGGGCTGATGTAGCGGCAGCCTGGCAGATGCAAAGAAAAAGGGCACAAGCCTTGGGGCCGGGTCCCTTTCATAACAGCAGAGTCAGGACAGACAAGCCGCTTGACTATTTCCGGGTCGGAAACAGTGTCCGACAGTTCGCGGCCGGCTTGGCAGATGCCTCTTTGATGACGGCAAGATCCTTTTATTCCATGATCCGCGTCGCCCGGACCATGGCCGATCTGGAGCGGCGCGAATGGATCATAAAAGAAGACATCGCCGAGGCTTTCCATTACAAGGCTCCCATGCCCTGGCCTGTCCCGGTGGATCAGTTATGACGGGCCTGCAGCTTGCCATCAGCTTTACCACAGTATGTAGCCGCCTGGGAATTGGTAATGGTGTGCGGGGGAAGTTGCTCCAGGAGGCGGGGGGAATCGGGCGGATCATGGAGTATTTGGAATCGTGCGGGAATGCGCCGGCTGTCCTGATCCATGGCATCAAAGAAGAAGCGGATCGGCAGAGACGACGCTCCTATCCCGCCTCCTGGGAGGCGATCACGCTGGCTGACGTCAACTACCCTGAAAGATTAAGGCATATCAGCCTGCCTCCAGCCATCCTCTTTGTAAGCGGTATGAACAAGGCAGCCATCAACAGCCCGTCAGTCATCGCTGTGATCGGTTCGCGCAGACCTTCCGCCTATGGCATCGAAGTGACCAAAAAACTGACGGCCGTCATCGCCGAAAGGGGGGTACCGGTCGTTTCGGGCGGCGCGAGAGGGATTGATGCCCTTGCTCACCGCACAGCACTGAAAAAAGGCGGGACCAGCTTCGCGGTACTGGGAAACGGTCTGGGCGTGACTTACCCGCCTGAGCACAAAGCTCTCTTTGCCGAAATTGAAGAAAGCGGCGCCCTTATTACGGAATTTACACCGGGTACCGCGCCGCGCCGAAACTATTTTCCTGCCCGGAACAGAATTTTGGCCGGCCTTTGTGACGCCGTACTGGTGACGGAAGCTTCCGGGTCGAGCGGAACACTGATTACGGCCGGCTTTGCCGGTGACTACGGCCGCGATGTGCTGGCTGTGCCCGGATCGATTCTCTCCGGCAGCAGCAGGAGTTGCCATAATCTCATCAGGGATGGCGCGATCCTGGTACAGGATACGGATGACATTCCCCATTTGCCCCCCGCCGCCTTTCACAAGACTGACGGCGATCAGCAAGAGACTGAAATGGTGTCCTTTTCGCGCCATCAGCTGTCAGGTGAGGGTCTGCTTATTCTGGAAGCGCTCGACAATACACCCCGCACACTGACCAGCCTTGCTGAGGCCTCCGGCCTTGAAAGGGGCCGGGTACTTTGTCTCCTTGCCAGCCTGACAAAGAGTGGTTTAGTCAGGATGAATCGCGGCCTTTACACAATCTGTGACTGCGGGACGAAGTAGTTGTTTTTGACAGATACCCTGTTCTCCTATATATAATGATACGAATTCAGTATTAGAGGAAAACGATGTTTATGGAAAAAACACTGGTCGTGGTCGAGTCACCCGCCAAGGCAAGAACGATCGCCCGCTACCTGGGCAAGGACTACGATGTCCGGGCTTCGGTCGGCCATATCCGGGACTTGCCGGCTTCGACCATCGGTGTTGACATTAATAATGCCTTCAAACCCATGTATTTGACGCTGCCGGGCAAGGACAAGGTCGTCCGGGACTTGAAAAATGCCTCGCTTCAGGCGGATCGCGTCCTGCTTGCAACTGACCCTGACCGCGAAGGGGAGGCCATCGCCTGGCACCTGGCGCAACTTCTGAAAGTTGATACGCAAAGTCCGAACCGCATTGTCTTCAACGAAATCACAGGCAAGGCGGTGAGCCAGGCAATCAAGGATCCGCGACCGATCAATGAGAACCTGGTCAATGCCCAGCAGTCACGCCGCATTCTTGACCGCCTGGTTGGCTATGAACTGAGCCCCTTTCTGTGGCAGAAGATCAGGAAAGGATTGTCGGCCGGACGGGTACAATCGGTTGCGACAAGGCTGATCGTCCTTCGTGAGCGTGAAATTGAAGCTTTCGTTCCCCAGGAGTACTGGAAGGTTCGGGCCTTTCTGTCGAAAACGGAACAAGAGCCTCCTTTTGCTGCACTTTATCACGGGCGAAAAAAGAGCGGTCGTGTTTCACGTGTCACCATCCGATCCAAAGACGAACTGGATCAACTCTTGGAATCCTTGAAGGGAAGGGATTATGTCGTTGACGAAGTTAAAAAAAGTAAGCGCAGGCGCAGGCCCTACGCGCCCTTCACCACCAGCACGCTGCAGCAAAGCGCGTCACGGACCATGGGTTTCACAGCGAAACGCACCATGATGGCTGCCCAAAATCTCTATGAAGGAATTGTGCTTGGAGGATTGGGACAAACGGCGCTTGTCACTTACATCCGCACGGATTCAGTTCGCGTTTCCCCCGAGGCAGTCCGTTCAGCGCGTGAATTGATTAAGGAGGTTTACGGTGATCCGTATCTTCCCGCCAAACCACCCTTCTATAAAAACAGGAACAAGGCCCAGGACGCCCATGAAGCGATCCGGCCATCCCACTTTGACCTGCCCCCCGCGCGCGTAAAGGCTCACTTGTCCAATGATCAATACCGCCTCTATGAGATGATTTGGAACCGCTTTCTGGCGTCGCAGATGGAGGCGGCTGTATACGACAAAGTAT